>CAZWOY010000033.1:0-8049 GCA_964635255.1 uncultured bacterium | reverse complement strand
TTCTGGTTCTGGTTTACCGGCTCGTTCCCACGCTGGAGCATGGGAACGAGTTCTGGTTCTGGTTTATGCGCCTCAAGGAGTGCGTACGCTATTTAATGCACATAGCAGTATAAAAGAATAACGCCCCCAGATCGATAAAATTGGGGGCGTTAAAAATTATACGCTATTGCTAACTAAATAGATGGACTAAATCATTCTGTTCCCAGCTAAACTCCATATCGGTTCTGCCATAATGTCCATAAGCGGCTGTTTTCCGATAGACCGGCTTTCTTAAGTCCAGCCTTCTGATGATACCGGAAGGCGTCATGTCGATGTTTTTCTGAATAATCGTTTCAATTTCACTTTCCGCTGCCTTGCCGGTATTATGAGTATCGACCATCAGCGAGACAGGATCGGAAACGCCGATAGCGTAGGCGACCTGAATTGTGCATTTATCGGCTATGCCGGAAGCGACAATGTTTCTTGCGAGATGCCGTGCAGCGTAGGCTCCGGATCTGTCCACTTTCGTGGGATCCTTGCCGGAAAAACACCCGCCGCCATGCAGAGCCATACCGCCATAAGTGTCCACGATAATTTTCCGACCGGTTAATCCCGTATCGGCGTGAGGTCCGCCTAATACGAATCTGCCGGTGGGATTGATGAAAATCTTTACTGTGGAAAAATCTATCATATCCGCTGGAATTACCGGCTTAATGACTTTTTCGATAATATCTTGTCTGATTTTTTCCTGTTCAACATCGGGGCTGTGTTGAGCGGCTACAACCACAGCTTCGACTGTTACCGGCTGATTATCGATGTACCTTACTGAAACCTGTGTCTTGCCATCCGGTCTAAGATAGGGAAGAATCTCCTCCTTGCGCGCCTGGGTAAGGCGTTTGGCGAGAGTATGCGCCATTTGTATGGGAAAAGGCATTAACTGCGGCGTTTCGTTCGAAGCGTAGCCAATCATCATTCCCTGATCGCCGGCGCCTTGACTGTCAACGCCGATTGCAATATCGGAAGCTTGTTGATCTATAGCCGTCAGAATTGCGCAGGTGTCGGCGTCGAATCCATAGGTGGATTTGATATAGCCGATGTCTCTGATAACGTCTCTGACAATGGTTGGAATATCGATATAAGTTTTGGTCGTAATCTCGCCTCCAACCAAAACCAAACCGGTAGTTATAAAAGTCTCGCATGCGACGCGGCTGAACTCATCGTCCTTTAATGAAGCGTCCAGTATCGCGTCTGATATCTGATCGGCAATTTTATCCGGATGTCCTTCCGTTACTGATTCGGATGTAAAAACAAATTCTCTTTTCATGAATGAGCCTTGATGTTAAATTAAAAAACGGCTAAATTTTTAACCAGCAGGAAGTTCCAAGATTGATTTGGTGCATCCTGCCTTTTATTTCGGTGCGATTGCCGACAATAGCTTCGGAAAGAAGCGCTTGTGAAACTGTCGCTTTATCGCCTATAATACTGTTACGTATAATTGTGTCTTCAATGTAGCTGTTTTTACCGATAGATGCATACGGACCGATAATTGACTTACTAACGACCGTTGATTCACCGATAAACACCGGAGGAATGAGTATGGAGTGTTCTTTTTCAATGGCATTTATAATACCGCCGTCTCTATCGAGCAGATATTTATTCGTTTCTATTAATGTTTCAGGATTCCCACAATCGCACCAACCATCGATACGCATCGTATTGATAGGTTCTCCCCAGTCGAGTAATAACTGCAGGGCGTCTGTTATTTGATATTCGCCTTTTACCGTCAATCCCTGCCTGATGGTCTCATTGATCGCTTTTTTCAATAGTTTCGCGCTTCTAAAATAATATATTCCAACTAAAGCCAGAGAAGACGGCGGGTTCTTTGGCTTTTCCAAAAATTTGGATACCTTGCCGTTTTCAGATAAAACGACTCCGAATTTTCGAGCGTCTGAAACCTTTTTGACGCCAACCGCAGAAACTCCCTTTGAAATATGAGGAATTATATCAGCGTCTATAATTGTATCGCCTAAGACTACTAAGACGTCTTCATCGTCATCCTCGATAGCCAGACTTACGGCGTGTCCAATACCCTTTGGCTTATCCTGAATCCTGTATTGTACGTCAATTTTAAAAGCCTCGTTTACATATTCCTCAATCTTGCCGCCAAGATAACCATGAACAATTGAAAATTTATCGATTCCCCAATCCATTAACTGTTGGATTATATAGTACAATATCGGTTTTCCGGCTACAGGAATTAACGCTTTCGGCGTCATAAACGTATGAGGTCTTAATCTACTCCCTAAACCCGCAGCCGGAACAATCGCTTTCATTTTATGTCGAACTTGACCTTGTTTAGCTGTTCTTTGGATTGGTTGGATCGGAAACTACAGGGCGTCCATCAGCGTCCTGAATGTGCTCGTCGTCATCCTCAATAGAGCTCGGCGTGATCTTTAGTTCCGTAATAGCCGGAATTGGAGCCGGATCGATTCCTTTAAGTCCGGCAAGAAAAATACTTACAAAATCGGATAGCATCACCCGCGAAAGCGTCAGTTCGAATTGATCGTTTCCCGCAGATGGGAACGCAACACACTGATAGCCCTTATCCTTAAGGAAATCGGCGGATCGTTCCATACCGTCGCGCAGTATTGGCGGATCAAGATGGTCGGAAATATATATTAAAGTCCAGGCATTGGGATCGCCGCCGGCGATTCCTTCGATTGAGTTATGAAGCCCTTCAGGCAGCATAATCGAAAAAGCCGGGTGTTTGCCGTTTTCATTTATCTGCGCTTCCAGCCTCTTTGCCGCTCCCGTGCAGCGCAATGTATGAAAAATGAGTACGTTTTTGCCCAGCATGGATTGAGCTATCGGCAGTGAAGCGCGAATTAGCGGATGCTGGTGAGGTTCTGTCTGGCTAAGGCTTTTGTGCAATCTTTCAGCGGCACTTACAACGAACTCAGTCGTATGTTTCTGGATTATGCGCCATTTTTCCATTATGCCCATCAGATAGCCGATGAACCAGCCAATTGCGGAGCGCGGCAACAAACCGGATGGCACAGACCATTGCGGCAAGCACCAATGATACGCTAATTTCGATAACGCTCCTCCGGAAGTGATGCAAACTACAGACTTAATACCGCCTGTCAATTTCAACGCCGATTCTACAATCTCATAGGTATTGCCTGAATAGCTGGAAATTACCAGACCTCTGGGATCGCGAGGCGGAATCGTTCCGCGATGTATATCGATTTTCCTCTTCGGCGACAGCATATCGCCGATCAAATCCCCTGCGATAGCTGAGCCGCCTAAACCGAACAAGTGAATTTTCGCCCGTTCAAGCGGTATATCGCCTTCATCCGAGTCTTTTGCTTTTTTTACAGCTTCGATAACATGTTTGGGCATTTCGATTGCAGCCTTCATTAATGAAGACTCATCCAAACCCTTTAGCGTTTCGAGCGCTTTCTCAGTCCCCTCTGGCGAAGCTATTTGAGGGGTTATTTCCCAAATTCCCACTTTACCTTCTCAAATTTAAAATATTTACAAAATTATGAATAAAACTTGTATTATTGCCTGATTCCGTTAAAATCGCGAACTTTTAAACCTGAATCAGGATAAAAATGGCATAATTCATTAATCAGGATAAAAATGGCATAATTCATTTCCATAGGTCTTATTAAAATATTGACAGAGAATTATTCATGCCGGGCGCCGCCGCGCATGAAAACAGTAGGTCGAACACTCATGTTCGACATTTTGCCCAAGGGCGGTATGTTGCCCAAGGGCAGTCATTCCAGCGAAAGCTGGAATCCATGCCGGTTCTCGCGCTTACGTTAAAGGAAGATAGATTCCAGCTTTCGCTGGAAAGACTGCGTAAAGCAGGTAAAAGTCCTTCAATCCCTGTCAATGAGGGATTGAAGGACAATTTTGACAGATCGTTTATTCTCCGTACATGGAGATAATTTCTTCTTTGGATTTGCCTAAAATATCGTATTTCTTCCCGATCTTTTCGAAAGCTGCGATTGCTTTATCGAGATGTTCTTTGTCATGCGCAGCGGAAAGCTGAACGCGGATGCGCGCTAAGCCTTTGCCGACGACAGGATAGAAGAATCCGATAACGTAAATGCCTTCGAAGTACATATCGCGCGCCATATCCTGCGACAGTTTGGCATTGTAAAGCATAATCGGGACGATAGGATGATCGCCGGGCTTTATTTCAAAGCCGATTTCGGTCATTTTATCGCGGAAATACTTTGTGTTCCATTCCAATTTGTCTCGGAGGTCGGTGCTGGCTTCGAGCATATCCACGACCCTGATGGCTGCATTGACGACCACCGGGCAAAGAGTGTTTGAGAACAAATAAGGACGCGAACGTTGGCGCAGCATTTCGATCATTTCCTTGCGACCTGAGGTGAAACCGCCGGAAGCTCCGCCCATAGCCTTGCCCAATGTGCTGGTAATAATATCGATTCTACCCATCACGTCGCGATATTCATGAGTTCCCCTGCCGGTCTTGCCCAAGAATCCGGTGCAGTGGCTGTCGTCGATCATTACTAATGCATCGTATTTTTCAGCTAAGTCGCAGATTTTGTCGAGTCGGGCGATCGTTCCGTCCATCGAAAACGCGCCGTCGGTGCAAATCATTCTGTAACGTGCATTTTGCGCTTGTTTCAACTTTTCTTCGAGATCGTTCATGTTGTCGTGATCGATGATGTATCTTTGCGCTTTGCTAAGACGAATGCCATCGATAATCGAGGCATGATTCAACGCGTCGGTGAGAATGGCGTCTTCTTTTTTCATGAAAACTTCGAACAAGCCTCCATTCGCATCGAAACATGAAGAATAGAGAATCGTGTCTTCAGTCCCGAGGAATTTCGCTATTTTCTGTTCCAGTTCGCGATGAATATCCTGCGTACCGCAGATAAAGCGAACCGAAGACATGCCATAGCCATGCTTGTCCAATCCTTCATGCGCAGCCTGAAGCACTTCCGGATAGCTTGAAAGTCCCAGATAATTATTGGCGCAGAAGTTAATCACATTTTCCACAGGCGCGTTTTCCGGATATTCGACGTCGATATCGGCGCCCTGCGGACCGTGAATATAGCGTTCTTCCTTATATAAACCAGCTTCACGAACTTCTAAAAGTTCCTTAATCAAGTCTTCCTTGATTTTTCCGTACATTTTGACTCCTTAGATTTATCTATGTTATGTTTTGTTTTTGTATTGAAATTGATCCTGACGATCAAAATCCTGTGAAAATAAAGTTAACCGCAATAGCGCAAAGGGCTCTAAACTTTACTTTGAGAAAACCACCGGCATAATCGACTCAACCGTTCCATCGACGGCGCGTATGATGTACTTGCCGCTTGGCGCGTTTAAGGGGCGCCAGGCATAAACCTTCGTTCCTGGATTTACATAACTATTTTCGATGGTTTCTACCAATCTGCCTGAATAATCGAAAATGGAAATTCTTAAATTCGAATAGCCCGGAACGTCGATTTTAATCCGGACGACGCTGTTGAACGGATTTGGGTAAACCTCTGAAATGCCAAATTCCAAAGGATACAGCTCTTCGAATCCCGCCGCCAGCGGAACGACGCAATTGGTGAACGTTGACCAGGCGTCCACAGTAAATTCGCCATCGGTGACATTCACAGTCCAATTAATCTCGCCGCCGGCTTCCAGATCGATTATCTCATCTAATATATCAATCGAATAAGTAGAATCCATTATACTTACATATTCGTGAACGGAGTCTTCGTCCGCCCAGATATACAGCGTATAGATTAGAGTATCGCCATCGACGTCGCTCGAGCTTTGCCAGGCAAACATCGAATCGACGCCGTCCCATCTGATTGTGTCCTCATGCGCCGGTGAAAGCAGATCGAACGCTGCCGGCGGATCTGGCTGTGGAAGCACGGTGACCATAAACGTATCGACCAGAGTCGAGTCTTCGTCCGTGGCGCTGACAATAACTTCCGACTCGCCGTAGAAATTCCTGACCGGAGTAAGATAAAACTCGCTGTTTCTTGCGATGCGTTCGCTGAGTCCTTCAGCCTCCACTTCATATTCCAAAGATCGATTTGAACTGAAAAAAATAGTATCCAGGCGGACAACTTGAAATTCTCCGCTGTCTTCGCTAACCTCCATATCGGGTATTTCAGCTCGCAGTCTGAACACGGGTGAAACCTCGGCGACAATTCTGAAATTAAGTTCCCGCGGATCCCAGGCATTGGAAACGGAGGTGATTGTCGCGGCATTTTGCGCCAATTCCTCAGCCGTGAAAATAAATCCTACTCTTTGCGCGCGATCCGGATTCACTTCGAACTGATCCGGGACTATTTCCCAATACCCATTGTCGGTGCGAATTTCTTCCACTTCCAACAAGGCTGATCCACGGTTGCGGATGCTTAGGTAAAATGTATCAACGTCGCCGTAGTGAATCACACCGAATATCTGGTTCATGTCGACGCCCCACCATTCGCCCCAATCGTCGCGCCATCCGGTTTCAATGGTCGGGAATGGCGCTCTGTGTCCGGCTACCGGCACAGTATATTCTTCACGCGTCGGATCGTTTGAAGTGAAGTTCAGATCGACGTAGTAATGACCTTCCTCTAAATTTCTTCCCCGTTGGGCGACTACGAAAAACTGACGTTCACCAGGTTCAACCTGACCGGCTAAATGTATGGTTTCCTCTTCTTCCTCGCCTTCTTCGGGGATAAAATATACTCTCAACCATTCCTGGTCGGCCGGCGAGACATTTACCTCCCACCGCAAAGTCTCATCGGCGCCGTGGCCTCTGGAATTGTCGATCCGCAAAGTATCCCTGATAGTCCATACTCTATGCAGTGCGTGTTCAATCGTGCGTGGATGGACGTCGAAATCCGGCCTGGCTAATGATGGAATCGCCATGAGCAGTAAACATCCCGTTAAAATAAGTAAACGACCGGCTATTTGTTTATTTTTTTTGTGCATAGAGTGACCTCCAACAAACGTAAAAATGATATGCAGGTTTCTTAAATCCAACCTGAATCCTGAAAAATTAAAGCTAACAGCAGCAACCGCAAGAAAAAAGACATTTATTAGCGAATGGGATGCAGAACCGGTCTGCGCTCCCATTCGTTAAATACTCTGACATTAGCGGTACAGAGTTCCTTTTTCTTTACGTTCTTTCAAATGCTTAAGCATATCTTCCGTCATGGCGTCCAAATTCCATTGCGGTTCCCAGCCCCATTCTTCGCGGGCGACGGAATCGTCGATAGAATTTGGCCATGAATCGGCGATTTCTTGCCTGTAATCCGGCTCGTAAGCAACTTCGAATCCGGGGATGTGTTTTTTAATGTTATCCGCTAATTCACCCGCTGAGAAGCTCATCGCCGCTATATTAAAATCGGAATGATGTTTTAGCTTATCAAAATCAGCTTCAGCGAGTTGAATGGTCGCGTTTATCGCATCCGGCATATACATCATCGGCAGTCTTGTGTCTTCGCGAACAAAACAAGTGTATTTGCCTTTATCGACTGCGTCGTAATAGATTCCGACCGCGTAGTCGGTAGTGCCGCCGCCGGGAAGCGTTTCGTAAGAAATAATTCCCGGATAGCGCAAACCGCGGATGTCGATGCCGAATCTCTTAACATAATAATCGCACAGCAATTCACCGCAGACCTTTGTAACGCCGTACATTGTGGTGGGCTTTAGAATCGTCTCCTGCGGCGTATTTTCCAATGGCACGCCAGGCCCCCAGACTGCAATCGAACTGGGAATTATGATTCTCGCCATTTCGTGTTTTATTGCGAGTTCTAAAAGATTAATTGTGCCGTTCATGTTTACGTCCCAGCACAATTGGGGATATTTCTCGCCTACAGCCGACAGGATTGCCGCCATGTGGTAAATCGTATCGATTTCATACTTATTTATAATCTCTTCAACCGTTTCAGTTTTGGCGACGTCGATGAAGTGAAAGGGACCGGAATTCTTCAACTCTTCGGATGGTTGAGTTTTCCTTCCGGTGGCAATTACATTTTCCGCTCCATATCGCCTGCGCAATTCTAATGTCAATTCGGAACCAATCTG
>CAZWOY010000032.1:0-17544 GCA_964635255.1 uncultured bacterium | reverse complement strand
TCGCGAAGGCGGTCGCACAGTGGGCGCCGGAATGGTTGCGAAGATTATCGAATAGCATAAATAAAAGGTTCGGCGTCATCGACGCTGAACCTTTGTTTTTGATTTGAGGAATTTCAGATTTGCCGGGCGGGAATCCGGCAGGCGGAGACGCCTGCCCCACTAAAGGATAACTCCAGTAAGGGATAATTCCACTAAGGGATAATTCCACTAAGGGATAACTCCAGTAAGGATAACCTTTTAGGCGCTTAGGCGCTTAGTTCTTTATATTGCCGGTGGAGTCGCGATTGTCGTTTCAATTATCGCTTCATTGAGCAAGACATGGTAACGGTCAGTTGGAATTATCTGCTTAATGGCATTCTCTTTTCTAATAATGAATAAACTTTGTTGAAAAATATTGACTAATTAAAAAATTATTCGTAAATTAGAGTTTCTTTGCATTTTTCGACGGTTTAAATGCCTTGAGAAGAATTTTTCTTATTGGAATATTGCCGCTGATTGGTTTATACATGCTTATCAGCGGGACAATTCCAATTGAGTTTTTTAAAACAAGCGTTTATCTTTCGGGTTTTTATATCCGAATCGCTGGATTTGTATTTATGGCGCAGGCTTTTACTGTACTGCTTTCAAATGCGGAGTTGGCATATTGGCTTAGAGCCGGACTGATAACGATCGGGATCGTCTCGATACTTGTTGAAGGCGTTAAATCGGCAAGCGTTACAAGATAGCATTCTCATTTTTTTAGTGATAGATAATGGCTGGACAAACCATAAGAATTAAGCTGAAGGCTTACGATCACAATCTGATCGACAAGTCTTCGGAAAAAATCATTCGCACAGCGCGAGCGACCGGCGCGGCAATATCGGGACCGATCCCGCTGCCGACCAAGAAGCGTGTTTACACGGTTCTCAGATCGCCGCATGTGGATAAGAAATCGCGGGAACAGTTTGAAACGCGCGTACATAAGCGTTTAATCGATATTCTCAATTCTTCGACGAGAACCATCGACGCGCTCATGCGACTCGAACTGCCCGCAGGCGTCGATATAGAGATAAAAACATGATCGGTTTAATCGGAAAGAAAAAAGGCATGAGCTCCGTCTTTGACGAAAAAGGACGGCATATAGCTGTAACTATTGTTGAAGCAGGTCCCTGTCCGATAACTCAGGTTAAGACCAACGAGACCGACGGATATGAATCGTTGCAGATCGGATTTGACCCGAAGCCCGAAAATCGTGTGAATCAACCGATGGCGGGACATTTCAAGTCCAAAAATGTTAAACCTCATGCAATTTTAAGAGAATTCAGAGATTTTCAAGGCGAATATAAAGTCGGAGATACTCTGACGGTAGATTTATTCCAACCCGGCGATAAGATCAATATAGTGGGAATATCAAAAGGACGCGGATTTACCGGTGTTATTAAACGTCATAATTTTAGAATACCCAATCGAACTCACGGAACGCATGAGGCTTTTCGCCACGGCGGCTCGATTGGACAGGGGTCATATCCCGCGCGTGTTTGGCCCGGGTTGAAAATGGCGGGGCGTATGGGCGGAAGTCGCGTAACCGTTAAGAATTTACGGGTGGTGAAGATCGACAAGGAAAAGAGTCTATTAATGATTAAAGGCGCAATCCCAGGCGCGAACAACGGTTACGTGTTAATTAAGAAAAACTGGTAGGGAGTAATCAGGGATGACTGACAAAGAAATGACTAACGCAGAAAAAATTAAGCTCCCAGTAAGACGGATGGATGGTTCTGAAACCGGTGAACAAGTGGAACTTGATCCGAAGCTATTTGGATTGGAAAAAAACGACCATGTGCTTTATCTGGCTGTAAAGGCTGAAATGACGAATAAACGGCAGGGAACGCATTCAACAAAAGGCCGGACCGAGGTCCGGGGCGGCGGTCGCAAACCTTGGCGGCAAAAGGGGCGAGGTACGGCTCGCGTTGGAACTATACGCTCGCCTATATGGCGCGGCGGCGGCATTACGTTCGGACCTAAACCGCATGATTATTCGATGAAGCTGCCTAAGAAGATCAGAAGATTAGCGCGGCGGATTGCTTACAGCGTTAAAGCGCAACAGAATGCTATTGAATTTGTCGATGAATTCAAAGTGGATGAACCAAAGACGAAAAAGATTGCTAAGATGTTGGAAAGCTTTGAATTGAAAAATAAATCAGTTCTCATTTTAGATAAAGAGAGCAACGCCAATTTGCTAAAATCATGCCGGAATATTCCGCGCGTTGAGGTGCGGGAGTGTCTAAACGCTTCCACTGTAGATATTCTTCGCGCTCGCCGGATTCTGATTTCGCGTTCCGCTTTGGACATTTTGCAGGGAGGATTGATCGATGGCTGATGCATTAACAATATTGCGCAGACCGTTAGTTACGGAGAAAGGAACGCGACTGCAGGAAGAACAGAACCAATATTGTTTTGAAGTTGACATTAAAGCTAATAAGATCGAGATAAAGCGGGCGGTGGAAGCGAGATTCGATGTGAGTGTTTTAAAAGTCCGCACCATGAAAATGCATGGCAAGCTCAAAACATTAGGCAGGTTTACTGGCCGAAGACCAGATCGCAAAAAGGCAATTGTCACCCTCGCCAAGGATGATAAAATCGAATATGTCGAAGGCGCATAACTAACGGGGGACATTTAGCATGGCATTGAAGAAAAGAAAACCGGTAACGCCTTCTCAGCGTTTTATGAGTTCGGTCGATAATTCGGAACTCACAAAGAAACGCCCCGAGAAAGGGCTGATATCAAAGAAAACCAGCAAAGGCGGCCGGAATAGCGATGGGCGCATCACGGTTCGCCATCGTGGCGGCGGTCATAAAAAACGTTACCGGATGATCGATTTCAAGCGTGAAAAGCATGGAATTCCCGCAAAGGTAAAATCATTGGAATATGATCCGAACCGCTCGGCTCATATTGCTTTATTGGTATATAACGATGGCGAAAAACGATACATTTTAGCGCCTGAAGGTTTGAAGGTTGGCGATGTTGTAGGCGCGGGCGAGCGTTTCGAGATAAAACCCGGAAATGCATTGCCGCTTTCGGAGATGCCGCTGGGTACGTTTATACACAACGTCGAACTAAAACCGGGCAAGGGCGGTCAGTTGGTGCGCGGCGCCGGCGCCGGCGCTCAAGTAGTGGCAAAAGAGTTTCCGAACGTTTTGCTGCGGCTTCCATCAGGCGAAATGCGCCTTTTCGAACAGGAATGCTACGCAACTATCGGCGTCGTCGGCAATTTGGATCATGAAAAAGTCTCCATCGGCAAAGCGGGAAGAAAAAGGTGGATGGGGCGTCGTCCTCATGTTCGAGGAGTGGTGATGAATCCGGTCGATCACCCGATGGGCGGCGGCGAAGGCAGGTCCTCCGGCGGCAGGCATCCCTGTACGCCTCAAGGTAAACCGACGAAAGGCTATAAAACACGCAAGAAAAAACCGTCCGACAGATTAATTGTCGAACGCAGGCGTACAAAGCGGAGAGGATGAGATTGAACATTTATCTAAATGAGGCAGTTTAATGGCGCGTTCCTTAAAAAAGGGTCCTTATATAGATGCGAAATTGTTGAAAAAAGTAGAGGCCCTGAGCGTATCCGGTAAAAAGAAGGTTGTCAAGACCTGGGCAAGGCGAACAATGATACCGCCGGAGTTTGTCGGTCATACGCTGGCTGTGCATAACGGAAAAAAATTCCTGCCGGTCTTTATAACGGAAAACATGGTCGGTCATAAATTAGGCGAGTTTGCCCCGACGCGCACATTCCGGTTGCATGGCGGCAAAAAATCAGATCGCGGTTCCAAGATTAAATAGCCGGTGTTAGAGAAACAGAAATGAAAATACAAGCAAGAGCAAAAGCGAAGTGGGTCAGAGTGGCGCCACGAAAGTTGCGGCTGGTAGCGGATATGGTGCGCGGTAAAAACGTCCGGCATGCTGTAAATCTTCTGCACTATACGAATAAACGCGCGGCGACGCCGATGGAAAAAACGGTGCGGTCAGCCTTATCGAATTTGTTAGCGATGGAAGAAGCCGCTAAGGTAGATCCGGGAGAAGTCTGGATTGAAACGATCCTGGTGGATGAGGGTCCGATTATCAAAAGATTTCGCCCTCGAGCCATGGGACGCGCATCAAGAATTCGTAAACGAACGAGTCATTTAACGGTGGTTGTTTCCACCAGACAATAGATTGATTGTGAAACGAAGCAACTGTTAAAATAGCAGGATTCTTGTGGGACAAAAGACAAATCCAATTGGCATAAGATTAGGGATTAATAAGACCTGGGCGTCAAACTGGTTCGATGAACGCCGGTTCTCGGATAAACTCGAAGAAGATTTGATGCTGAGACGGTATCTTGACAAAAGACTGCAGGACGCCTCGATTGCCAGGATCGATATCGAGCGCACTCTAAAGCAGATTACGATCAACATACACACGGCGCGCCCCGGCATTGTAATCGGGCGGAAAGGCGCGGACGTCGAAAAACTGCGTGAAGAGCTGAAAACGATTACCGAAAAAGAAGTTCAGGTCAATATTCTTGAAGTAAAGCGACCGGAGCTTGAATCTGCGCTGGTCGCCGAGACTTTGGCAAAACAGCTTGAAGGAAGAGTTTCATTTCGACGAGCGATGAAACGCGCTCTTCAGAATTCGCGAAGAATGGGCGCAGAGGGCGTGAAGATAATATGCAAAGGACGGCTTGCCGGAGCGGAAATGGCTCGAACCGAGCAGTACAAGGATGGTCGTATTCCTCTGCATACATTGCGCGCGGATATCGACTATTCCTTAAAAGTGGCTCGAACGCAATATGGTTCAATCGGCGTTAAAGTCTGGATCTGCAAGGGCGAGATCCTCGATAAAATGGGACAGCAGAACCATATTTCATCGGTTTTGGGTCCCGCCGGCGATTCATTGCGTCCATCGCCGAAACGTAAATAAGTACAACTGAAAAACTAAGAAGATAATTTCGGATATAGAAAATGCTTGCACCTAAAAGAGTTCAACACCGCCGCGTACACCGCGGAAGAATGAGAGGGAAAGCATACCGCGGATCGACGGTTGCATTCGGTCAATACGGATTAAAGGCTCTTGAACCGCACTGGATTACGTCCAGGCAAATCGAAGCCGCCCGTATTGCCATAACGCGCCATATCAAGCGTGGCGGAAAAGTTTGGATAAGAATTTTTCCGGATAAACCCGTCACTAAGAAACCGGCGGAGACGAGGATGGGAAAAGGAAAGGGAGCGCCTGAATTCTGGGTTGCGGTCGTTAAACCCGGTCGAATTATGTTCGAACTTGAGGGCGTCTCCGAAGAGGTGGCAAGATCGGCAATGAGACTGGCGTCGCATAAACTGCCGATTGCCTGTGCATTTGTTAGTCGAGAGGATTAAGGCAGTTATGAAAGTCAGTGAAATAAGAGATTTGAGCCCTGAAGAACTCGAGGACGCAATCGGCAATAAGGAAGAGGAGTTGGCGAATTTGAAATTTCAACATTCGCTGCATCAACTGGACAACACGTCTAAGGTTCGCTCTGCAAGAAGAGAGTTGGCTCGAATGAAAACGATTTTAACCGAGCATGTTCAAGGCAGGCATGAATTACAGGCGAAGAAATTGATCGATGAGGACCTGTTATAATGGAAAGACATAATCAGCGTAAAGTACAGCAAGGAATCGTTGTTTCGAATAAAATGCAAAAAACGATTGCAGTGCATGTTGAAACGAGACTGCCCCATCCGCGGTACGGGAAATATTATAAATATTCGAAACGATTTTTTGCGCATGATCCCGAGAATACATGCAATATCGGCGACATCGTTCGCATTATTGAATGCAGACCGCTGTCGAAAAGGAAAACATGGCGATTGCTGAGCGTCGTACAGAGAAAAGTTTAGGTTTTACGGTTTATTCAACCTTTATAATAGATTAGTGAAAAACAGCAAAAATGATTCAAGAAGAAACACAATTGGCGGTAGCGGACAATACCGGAGCTAAGCGGGTAAAGTGCTTTCGCGTTTTGGGAGGCACCGGTCGCAGATATGCTTCGATCGGCGACGTTATCATCGTTTCGGTCAAAGCCGCAACACCGACCAGCAAGATAAAAAAAGGAACCGTTTCGCGCGCGGTCGTCGTTCGAACGGACAAAGAAGTCAGACGCAGGGATGGTTCTTATATACGGTTTGAAGAGAACGCGTGTGTGCTTATCGACAAAGATAATGAGATGATCGGAAACCGTATTTTCGGTCCTGTGGCTCGCGAGCTGCGGGAAAAACACTATATGAGAATCGTTTCGTTAGCGCCTGAAGTGCTTTAAGAGTTTTTATTATGATTAAGAAGATAAAAAAAATCAAGGGCAACCGCCTAAACGTACGAAAAGGCGATATTGTTCTTGTAATTTCCGGCAATGATAAAGGCAAGCGGGGAAAGGTCTTAAAGACATATCCCGAACGCAATTTGTTAGTTGTCGAAGGCGTTTCATTTATGAAGCGTCATTCAAAACCTTCGGTTAAAATACCGCAGGGCGGCATTGTTGAGCGAGAGCGTCCGATCCATGCTTCAAATGTAATGGTTATCGATCCTAAGACCGGCGAACCGACTCGCATCGGTTACCGCGTGTTGAATGTCGATGGTAAGAAACAACGTGTCAGATATTCGAAAAAGTCCGGCGAAACATTAAGCGGGTAATGTAAATGGCTGATAAAGAAAAAGAAAAGAAAAAGAACGTCAAGGAACAGAAAGGCAAAAAGAAAAAGGGCGGCGAACCGAAAGCTTCAGCAAAAGGCAAAGATAAAAAGCAAAAGCAAGAAACGCCGGCTGTTCCCAAAGATTATATTCCCCGAATTTTAGACCGTTACCGGAAAAAGACTGTTCCCGAGTTGCAGAAGCAGTTTAATTATCAAAATCCGCTGCTGCTTCCAAAATTAGATAAGATAGTTTTGAACGTCGGAATGGGAACGCTGCATCAGGACGCCAAACTATCGGAATCGATTGTCGAAGAGATGACGATTATCAGCGGTCAAAAACCGGTTTTAACCAAGGCGCGGCTTTCGGTGTCGAATTTTAAGCTGAGGCAGGGGATGGTTGTCGGATGCCGGGTTACGCTCAGAAAAGTGAAAATGTACGAGTTCTTCGACAGGCTTATTTCGATTGTAATTCCACGAATTAGAGACTTTCGCGGATTGGATGATAAATCGTTCGACGGGCATGGCAATTATACTTTTGGGATAAAAGAACAGATTATTTTTCCAGAGATCGATTATGATAAGATCGCTCAGATACACGGAATGGACATAACTATATGCACATCGGCTCAAACAGATGAGGAAGCCCTGGCATTGCTTTCGGTTTTAGGATTCCCATTCAGACGGCGGACGCCGAAACCCGAAGCGGCGTAGATGTGAACAGAAAAGTGCAAAGAACTACCCATTAAAGAAAACAGGATTTCATGGCAAAAAAGTGTTTAATAGCTAAACAAAAAAAGACGCCAAAATTTAAAGTGCGTGCATACAACCGCTGCCGCAGATGCGGACGTCCAAGAGCCTACATGCGCAAATTTGGACTTTGCAGAATATGCTTCAGGGAACTTGCGCTTGCTGGAATGATCCCTGGCGTAACCAAGGCAAGTTGGTAGGAGGAAGAAGCTATGAGTATGACTGATCCAGTAGCAGATTATTTGACGCGAATCCGCAACGCGACTCGCGCCAATTTTAAAACCGTTGATATTCCGGAATCGACGATTAAGTTGAATATCACGCGCGTTCTTTGGCGCGAACGATTTATCGAAAAATATATCCGAATAAGAGACAAGAAACAAGGACTCATTAGAATATTTTTGAAATACGACAATGAGGGGACGAGCGTAATCGAGGATCTTCAGCGAGTATCGACGCCGGGACGGCGCGTTTATTATTCGCACGATCAAATCCCACGAGTGTTGAATGGATTGGGAATATTGATTATGACTACGAACAAGGGTGTAATGTCGGATTTCCACGCCAGAAGATTGAAAGTCGGCGGTGAAGCTTTATGCAAGGTTTGGTAATGTTTATTCATGTTTGTCTATTTCTTCAAGCGAGGAGAATTTAAGAAATGTCGCGAATAGGGAAAAATCCCGTACCCTTGCCTGATGGGGTTAAGGTTAATATAAATGAGCGGAGTGTCCTGGTCAAAGGGAAACTGGGGGAGCTTTTTCAGGAATTCCCGGAAGGTATATCATTTGAACAGGTCGAAAATGAGGTCTTTGTAAGGCGTTCGAATGATTCAAAGCCGCAAAGGGCGTTTCACGGATTAAGCCGGGCGTTGTTAGCCAATATGGTTCATGGAGTGACTGAAGGATTTAAAAAGGACCTTGAAATCGTCGGAGTCGGTTATCGAGCCGAGCAGCGGGGTAAAGCCCTGCAGCTTTCTGTCGGTTTTGCGCACAAAACTGTTTTTATTCCCCCGGATGGCATTGAAATCAAAGTAACCTCAGCGAACGCGATTACAGTCGGCGGTATCGACAAACAGCTCGTCGGAGAGGTTGCTGCGAAAATTCGAGCTATTAGAAAACCTGAACCTTACAAGGGCAAAGGTATAAAGTATGTCGGCGAATATATTCGCCGTAAAGCAGGTAAAGCGTCTGCAAAATAGGGGAATTACTCCTTTTACAGTCGCACTCAATCTTAAAGCGTAAATGAAAGACCTGATCGCGCCGATGCAATTCGGCATACGATCAGGCGCGGAGTGATAGATGTCAAATTTAAGCGTAAAAACTCGCAAGAGAAAAGAGCGGATAAGACGCCGCCGGAAACATGTGCGCAAAACTATTTCCGGGACGGCTGAAAAACCGCGGTTAGTTATTTACAGAAGTAACAAGCATATATACGCGCAGCTTGTCGATGATGAAAACATGCGGGCTATTACCGGCTGCTCTTCGTTGACGCCGGTATTGAAAGACAAGCTGGCTGAAGCGAAAAACAAAACCGAAACTGCGAAAGCAGTCGGCGCTCATATTGCCGGAATTGCCAAGGAGAAAGGAATTTCTCAGGTATGTTTCGACAGGAATGGGCGTCTTTATCATGGCAGAGTAAAAGCTTTGGCGGAAGGCGCTCGAAAGGGCGGTTTGAAATTTTAATCGCTCGCATTTTAGAGGCGAGTGTAGAATATGTTCAGGATTTCTACGGTTAGTAAATAGACAGGTTTCAATTTGGAAGAAGTCAACATTAGCGAACTTAACCTTATAGAAAAGGTTGTAAATATCAAGCGCGTTGCGAAAGTTGTTAAGGGTGGTCGTAATTTTAGTTTTAATGCGCTTGTAGTGGTGGGCGACGGCAATGGGCGCGTTGGGCATGGTCTCGGAAAAGCGCGCGAGGTTGTCGATGCGATATCCAAAGGTTCGGAAATCGCCAAACGAGAGATGAAAAGGTATCCTTTAGTTGGCGGTACAATACCACATGCGGTTACCGGAAAACATGGCGCGGGCCGAGTCATTCTGCGTCCCGCCTCGCCTGGTACGGGAATTATCGCCGGCGGAGCCGCCCGCGCGGTTCTCGAATCGTTCGGTGTGCGAGACGTCCTGTGTAAGTCACTCGGCAGTCCTAACCATATCAATGTTTTGCGGGCGACTTTCGATGCGCTGGAAAAACTTTACGATGCTTCGCGCATGGCAAAGAAAAGAGGCATGACCGTCAGACAACTCCTGCACATGAGATCAAGAAGGGAAAATCAGAATGCCACAACAAGTTAAAATTACCTACATCCGCAGCGCCATTGGCAGAAAGGAGCAGCACAAACGGATTGTCAGATCCCTTGGCCTGCGAAAACTCCATCAGAGCCGGATTTTTGATTATACAGATTCCATAAAGGGAATGATCGACAAGGTTGGCTATCTTTTAAAGGTAGAACCGGTCGAAGATATTGTCGAACCAAAAGAGCAATTGACCGGCAGGATATTTATAGATAAAGAACAGCGCGCTGAAACTAAGGAAGAAGCGGAAACCAAACCTGAAGAGGTTTCTGAGAGAGTCGAACTTGTCGAAGAGGAAATGATTGAAGAAATAGCTTCTGCGCCTGAAGAGAAACTGGAAAAATCTGAAGAACGGGCAACAGCGACTGCCGAAGAGGAAAACAAAGATAGTGACGTTAAGGTTGAAGCGAAAGATGAGCGGAAACCCGAAGATGTTGAGTCACAACCGGAAGATGAACCGAAACCTGAACAGAACGTAGAGCAAAAAGAAGCCGGCGAGGAAAAAGAACCGCCGTCGGAAGCCGATCCAACCGAAGCGGAGAAAGATAAAGATGCATGATTTTACAGGCGATTTAGGACAGTTAAAGCCAGCGCCGGGAGCGATAAAAAAAACTAAGCGCATCGGCCGAGGCCGAGGTTCAGGGATGGGCGATACAGCGACCAAAGGGCATAAAGGTCAAAAGTCGCGATCCGGTTACAAAGCCACTCCTGGATTTGAAGGCGGGCAAATGCCGCTGAAAAGGCGCATCCCCAAACGCGGTTTCAGGATCTATGGAAGAACCGAGTATCGGGAGATAAACGTTAAAGATTTGGATCGTATCGAAGTTGAGGAAATAAATCCGGATGTTTTAAGGGCGTCGAAAATTGTTAAGGGCAAGGGCCCAATCGTACTGTTAGGCGAAGGCGAAATCAACCGCGCCGTGAAAATTCGAATTCATAGAATTACAAAGTCAGCCGAGGAGAAGATCAAGGCTGCAGGCGGAACGATTGAAATTTTAACTCTTGATCCTATCGATCGTCGAGTCAAAAAAGGTCCTAAGCCGAAGGAAAAAAGGAAAAAAGACACTAAATCGGGCAGTTAGGCGCATATTTTCATTAACTTCAAAGATTAATTTGGATTGCAGTTTGTAAGATGCTGGAGAAACTACAGAACATATTTAAAATTCCGGATTTGCGTAGAAGAATTTTGTTTACGCTGCTGGTATTTGTGATCTACAGAGTTGGCGGTCACATTCCCGTCCCCGGAATTAACGCAAGCGCTTTGGGCGAATTCCTGAAGATGCAGCAGAATACTTTGTTTGGCTTGTATGACATGTTTGCCGGCGGCAACTTCGGTCGCGCTACGGTATTTGCTCTTGGGATAATGCCATACATTAGCGCTTCGATTATTCTCCAGCTTATGGGAACGGTTTGGCCTACGCTGCAAAAACTCCAGCAAGAGGGCGAGGAAGGGCGAAAAAAGATTACTCAATGGACTCGCTATCTGACCGTCGGAATTTCTGCGATGCAGTCTATCGGCGTCAGCATCTTCCTCATTCAAATTCCGCCCACTCAAACCGGCAATATCGTCGTTCCCAATCCCGGCGTCGGATTTATGATAATAACCGTATTTACGCTTACTGCCGGAACGATATTTATCATGTGGCTTGGCGAGCAGATAACCGAGAGAGGGATAGGCAACGGAATCAGCTTGCTGATCTTTATTGGGATTATCGAACTGCTGCCTTATGCATTGATGGACGAAGCGCAGCTGCTGTCGAAAGGACTGAGGATGCCGTTGACCGAATTGTTCCTGTTCGCGCTGATGTTCGGCACAATCGCCGCAGTTGTCGCCATTACGCAGGGACAGCGAAAAATCAACGTCCAGTATGCCAAGCGAGTTGTCGGTCGAAGAGTCTATGGCGGCCAATCGACGCATATCCCGCTGAGAGTCAACACGGCGGGCGTTATGCCGATTATTTTCGCACAGACGATCATGTTTGTGCCGAATACGGTAGCGACGTTTTTACCGGAAGGCGCATTCAGAGATTGGCTGACTACTGCTTTCACGTTCCAGTCTTATACTTATATGGTTGTTTATGCGGTTCTTATTATTTTCTTTACCTATTTCTATACAGCGGTTGCATTTAACCCGGTGGACGTCGCCAATAATTTAAAGAAACAAGGCGGTTTGATCCCGTCGGTTAAACCCGGCAAAAGAACAGCGGAATATCTGGATAATATTCTCACGAAGATAACTCTGCCGGGAGCGATATTTTTAGGATTTATCGCTGTGTTTCCGTCACTGATTATGAAACAGATCAACGTTTCTTATAATTTTGCTTCATTTTTCGGCGGCACAGGATTGTTGATTATAGTTGGCGTAGCGCTTGACACCTTGCAGCAGATCGAGTCGCACTTGCTCATGCGCCATTACGACGGATTGATGAAATCAGGCAGGATCAGAGGCCGCCGGAGAGCATAACTATGGAAATGAAGCGAAAGATTACAATTTTCGAGGTTTTTTAAATGATTTTAATTCTTCTTGGAGCGCCGGGCGCCGGCAAAGGAACCCAGGCTGAAAAAATAAAAACGCATTACAACACGAATCACCTTTCAACCGGTGATTTGCTGCGCGCTGCAGTAAAAGAAGGCAGCGAGCTTGGTAAATTGGCGAAAGAATATATGGATGGCGGAAAGCTCGTTCCCGATGATGTTATTTTAGGCATTATTCGCGATTATCTGAAAGAACGCGAAGGCGAAAATATTCTCTTTGACGGTTTCCCGCGCACCGTTCCCCAGGCTGAAGGTCTCGATGAACTGATCAGATATGAGACTGTTAAAACAGTCGCCCTGCAGGTTGACGATCAGGCGGTTATCGACAGGCTGTCTTCAAGGCGTACCTGCCGGAACTGCGGGAGGGTTTACAATCCGGCTTTAGGCATTAATCCTTCCGGTGAGAACTGTGAATGCGGCGGTGAAATCTACCAGCGCGACGACGATAAGCCGGAAACGATCGCCAACCGGTTGAATGTATATCATACGCAAACAGAACCGATAATAGACTATTATCGGAAAAAAGGATTTCTGATTGAAATCGACGGTCAAGGCAGTCCGGATGAAATTTTTGAGAGGATTAAGGGGGCTCTTGGTTGATCCATTTAAAGAGCCCGCGTGACGTCGAACAAATGAGAAAAGCCGGCGCATTGCTCGCCGGCGCTTTTGCTGGTATTTTTGAGTTGGTTGGCGCGGAATCCAAGACTAAAGACATCAATGCCGCTTTAGAAAAAAGAATAGTTACAAAAAACGCCAAACCGGCATTTAAAGGATATCCGCCGGACAGCGCCAAACCGTTTCCCGCGACTGCATGTATATCGATCGATGAGGAAGTCGTTCATGGAATTCCCTCTGAACGCCGTTTACAGGAGGGGCAAATCGTAGGAATCGACGCCGGTTTGATTCTGAACGGCTGGTATGCGGATATGGCTTGCAGTTTCTTAATCGGCAAAGTCGATGCAAAGAAAAGAAAATTGTGGAATGTCACTAAGAATGCTCTTTACAACGGAATAGATCAAGCCAGAGCAGGCTCATATCTTTTCGATATCGGCGAGAAAATTCAGAGCTTTGTTGAGCGAAACGGATTTAGCGTAATTCGCGATTTAGTTGGACACGGCATAGGCAGAAATCTTCACGAAGAACCTCAGGTTCCGAATTATAAGGCAAGCGGTCACAACGTAAAACTTCGTTCGGGCATGACTATTGCCATCGAACCGATGGTCTCGGCGGGAAGTTGGCGGATAAAAGTTTTAAACGACGGCTGGACTGCGGTCACGGCTGACAGAAAACCGTCCGGTCATTTTGAGCATACGATTCTGATTACCGATGATGGACCGGAAATTTTGACTTTACTCGAAGATGGAACAGATCCCTGGGATTTAATACGGAAAAGCGGAGAATAATCTTTGGCTAAGGAAGAAGCGATAAAAGTCGATGGGACGGTTGTTGAGACTCTACCAAATGCGACTTTTCAAGTCAAACTGGAACAAGGACATACGATTTTAGCTCATATTTCCGGCAGGATGAGAATGCATTATATTAAAATACTGCCGGGAGATAAGGTTACAGTTGAGCTTTCTCCGTATGATCTTACTCGAGGTCGCATAGTTTATCGATACAAGTGAGATAAGGCATGAAAGTACAAGCTTCAGTAAGAAAAATCTGCGATTATTGCAAAATCATACGCCGTAAAGGCGTCGTAAGAGTAATTTGCAAGAATCCGAAGCATAAACAGCGTCAAGGCTAAACAGTGAGTGAAGCCATTTCAGACTCATTTAAAAAAGTTGGAAAAAGAGTGAATTTTCAGGAGCAGCGATGCCGCGAATAGCAGGCGTGGATTTGCCGCGCGATAAAAGAATCGAAATCGCTTTGACTTATATTTTTGGAATTGGCAGAGCGACAGCGCATGAGATTTTAAAGAAAGCCGGCGTCCCGTTCGGTGCGAAGGCGGATAATCTTGATGACGCGCAGGTCAAAAGGATTCGCGATATCATCAATGATGAATATAAGGTCGAAGGTCCGCTGAGAACCGAAACTCAGATGAGTATCAAGCGGTTGATCGATATTGGTTGTTATCGTGGAATTCGTCACAAACGAGGTTTGCCCTGCCGCGGTCAAAACACGCGTAATAATGCGCGAACCCGCCGGGGCAAGCGCAGGTCTTCGCCGGCAAAGAAGTAATTCTCAATTTTAGATTATGATTTCAGTTAAATTCAACTGGTAGAACTGTGGCAAAAACCGAAAAGAAGAGAACAAAGAAAAAAGAAAAGGTCGATGCTGTAGGAATGGCGCACATCAAAGCGACTTTTAACAACACTGTTATAACACTGACCGATAATTTCGGCAATGTTATTTCATGGTGTTCCGCCGGAAAGGTGGGATTTAAAGGATCGCGAAAGAGTACGCCATTCGCTGCGCAGCAGGCAGCCAATACCGCCGCTAAATCGGCTATGGATTTAGGACTTGAGAAAGTGGCGGTCGAAATAAAGGGACCGGGGTCCGGCAGGGAATCGGCGATAAGATCATTAGAAGCGATCGGTCTGGAAATACTCTCAATTCGAGACGTTACGCCGCTGCCCCATAATGGGTGCCGTCCGAAAAAGAAGAGAAGGATTTGAGGTTTTTTATTTACTGTCAATGTTTATTTCTGGATAAACAGGAGATTTAATGGCTCGATATACAGGACCATCCTGTAAATTATGCAGGCGTGAAGGCGAAAAATTGATGTTAAAAGGCGAGCGATGCAATTCGGCGAAATGTTCCTTTGAGCGTCGCGGGTATGCGCCTGGTCAACATGGACTCAATAAGCGCTTCAAACAGTCGAACTACGGAATTCAGCTTCGTGAAAAACAGAAAATCCGCAGGACTTATGGCTTATTGGAAAACCAGTTTAAGAATAATTATGAGAAAGCTGCGCGCGAGAAAGGCGTTACCGGCGAAGTTATGCTGGTAAGGCTTGAAAGCCGGCTTGACGCCGTGGTTTATCGGTTGGGACTGGCGCCTTCTTTAAAAGCGGCGAGACAGCTCGTTAATCATGGTCATTTTATGATTAATAATAAACAGGTAAACATACCGTCTTATTTACTGAAACCGGGGGACGTCGTTCGCGTGCGTGAGAAATCCCGCAAGCTGGACGTTATTCACCAATCGATGCAGCGGATCCGCGAAAACAGGATAGTTCCTTATTTAACGCTGGATAAAGCTAAAATGCAAGGTGAATATGTCGAAATTCCAAAACGGGAAGAAATCCCGATTACAGCAAAAGAACAGTTGGTAATTGAGTTATATTCACGTTAAGATTCTGATAATTTTAGGAGGACAACCGGTATGAACGGAATCAATTTCCAGATGCCGGAATCGATTGAAGTCGATTATACGACATACAATACAAAATACGGCAAGTTTATCATACAACCGCTTGAAAGAGGTTATGGGATAACTGTTGGAAACGCCATTAGGCGAATCTTACTGTCCTCGCTTCCCGGCACTGCTATTTCTTCGCTGCGCATCGATGGAATCCAGCATGAGTTTAGCACTATTCCCGGCATTAAGGAAGATGTAACAGAGATTGTACTTGCCCTTAAGGGCGTCAGATTCAAGACGTTAAGCCAGCAGCAGGAGAAAGTTCGTCTGGACCTGAAAGGTCCGATGGTTTTAACTGCTGAGGAAATACAGGTCGGCAATACGGAATTCGAAATTCTTAATCCAGATCATGTTATTGCTAATTTGAACGAAGATGCTGAATTTTCCATGGAAGTGACGATAGACTCAGGCAGGGGATACGTCCCGTCGGAAGAAAATCGGGATCAGGAAATGCCGCTGGGAACAATTCCATTGGATACGATATATACGCCGATTGAAAAAGTAAAATATTCGATAGAGGACACCAGAGTTGGTCAGCGAACCGACTATGAAAGGTTGATAATCGAAGTATGGACCGATGGATCGGTGACGCCCGACGATGCATTGTCGCACTCAGGTAAAATTCTTAGAGACCATATCCAATTATTTATTAACTTTGAGATCGGGCCAAGCGACGCAGATGGAGACGAAGAGACGGACGAGGAAATTTTACGCATCAGGCGGCTTTTACGCAAACCGGTGGACGATCTCGAACTTACTGTAAGAGCTGCGAATTGTCTCAAGGAAGCGAGGATTAGAACAATCGCCGATTTGGTGCAAAATGAGGAAACTGAAATGCTTAGATTTAAGAATTTCGGACGCAAATCTCTCAATGAATTGAATGAAATTCTTACGCAGCATGGTCTTGGGTTTGGTTTCGACGTGGAAAAATATCTGGGGCCAAATGCCTTAAAGAAACCCCAACCGTGATAAAAAAATACTGAGTAAAAAATGAGACATTTAAATAGAAAAGCGCATTTAAACAGAAGCGTTTCGCATAGGAAAGCTCTTTTTTCAAACTTGTCGTCAGAGTTGTTTTTAAGAAAAAGGATTATCACAACTTTAGGCAAGGCGCGTTATGCGAGACGGTTTGCCGAGCGAATGATTACATTCGCCCGCAAAGGCGATCTCTCTTCAAGACGTCATGTTTTTAAGTATCTCCGCAATAAAGAAGTCTTGAAAATATTATTCGATGACTTAGGACCTCACTTTAAGAATCGAGACGGCGGCTATACAAGGATAATAAAGTTAGGACCCAGACGCGGAGACGCCGCTCCTTTGGCTATGATCGAACTGGTTGGATTTGACGATATCGGAGCGGAAGAGCCGAAGCGTCAAACCAAATCCCGCTTGAGAGAATCCCAGAAAAAAGCGATGGAAGATAGAGTCGAAGAAGCCGAAGCGAAACCCACTGCGCCGGAAGAAGCGGTCGAGGAAAAATTGCAGGCTGAGGAAACCGAAGCAACCACTGCCGAAGAAAAAGGTGCGGGAGCCGAAACGCAGGAAGAGCAGAAAGACGTAAAACCTGAAGAATCGTCAGAGCCTGAAGCAGAAAAAGTAGAAGCAAAATCCGAAACCGATTCAGGGAAAGAAGAGACGGAAGCTAAAACCGGCGAGGAAAAAGCTGAATCCAAAACGGATATTGGCGAAGAGAAACCTGAAGAAAATGCTAAGGCGGATGACAAAGATAAATCAGATAGCGAACCGGAAAAAAACGAAGAGAAAAAAGACTGATATAAGATCGCTTTTGTTTACATCTGAATTGAGGTTTTTAAATTAAGGCAATTCATTTTGTAATGAGTTGCCTTTTTTGTTTAGTTTTGATTTAATTAATGAGAAAATAGACCGCTTAACCTCCCCCCTTCTATCTGAAGGGGGGATACAGGGGGGT
>CAZWOY010000031.1:0-17656 GCA_964635255.1 uncultured bacterium | reverse complement strand
CCTGACCGCCCAAAACCGCAAATCCCAAAACCGCCCAAAGAACTATCTTCCATTTAATCCCAATCATCCCCAAATCCTCGTTGTAACGCTGTTTAAATCCAAAGACTTCCTGAAAATCTGAAACTGCATAATTTCCAGTGAATCGTCTCTTTTAATATAAGCTCGAATTTCGATATCCGCAATGGTTTTCTTATTTTTCTTGTAAATAGGCATTCCGTATTATTTGGATAGCCAAAATATGTTCTTAGCCGCTAATATGGCGATAATCTTACCGTCCAAGACCGCAAATCTAAAAGTGGTAAAAGAATTATCTTCCATTTTACCTCAATCATTCCCAACTCCTTGTTGTTACACTCTTTAAATCCAAAGACTTCTCCTGCAAATCTGAAACTGCCTAATTTCCTGTGAACCGTTTCTTTTAATATAGGCTCGAATTTTGATATCCGCGAGTAGAACCACGTAAATGAAGTTTCTCATTTCAACCTCCCAAAGATTTTAGTTACTTAATAACGCATAACTTCTCCAGAGCCGTTTCCTGATGAGCAACGGCTCTAACGATGTATATTCCCGTTGCAATGCTGCCGGCATTAAAATCTGAATCATAAAAGCCTGAAGCGCCCGATTCCGCGCTGATTTGTTCGACTATTGAACCATCGACGGTGTAAACGCCAATTTCAATTGGGTTAAAAGGGCGAGTTTCGATTTTAAGATTGATAAGATTATTGGACGGATTGGGGTAGCATCTGAGCTTCAGACTGCTTTTTTCTTGTCCTTTCTCAGGTAAAGTCGGTTTCACCTCTAACGGCAAGACTTCCCCCAGATTGCCGTTCCTGCTGACCTGCACTAAAACCGCTCCAAAGAAGATGATTGCACCTCCATTAGCGTCCGAACAGACGTAATATTCATAGATATTGTTTTCGGTGATGAGTATCGGAACATCTTCATCGTCCCAAAGACGCTCGCCGTCTCGATTCAGTTTCTGCGAATATACAGACTGTAGTTCACTCTCAGGATCGGCGTCACGCCAGCGAGAATCATACCAAAAAACGATAACATCATCTCCAGAAGAAACAAGTTCCGGAACTCCTATACTCTGCGCAACATCGCTGGGTTCTATCCCCAAATCCCCCCACAATTTTCTGCCATCCTTGTTCAACCTTTGCATCCTGACTCGGGAGGGTTGATCTTCATCTTTCCGCCTCCAGCCAACCACGCAGTCTCCGTCTTGAAGCGATACAATACGATGATTACGAATTGAAAAGGGATTTCTGTCATTCGCAGTATCTAGAGATAGGAAACCATTGTCACCCCAAGGTAAGTTCCCGTTTTCGGATATCCGCTGAGCGTAAATAGCATACTCACGGTAACGATCAGGGATTCTAAGTTCATGAACGTAAGCACCAATGATCCCGCCTTCATCATCCGGAACTGCTACCTGAATAAAGTGATAACCATCCCCAAACGTTCCCCCCGTTTCCACACCTTCTCCACCCCAAAGCAATTCGCCGTCATTGCTGATCTTGTTGTAATGCGTTTGTACGCCTGTTATGATTTCTGATTCGTATGGTATCATCACCATTGATGCGGTATGATCCTCAATCCAATCAAATACCACAGGCTCATCCCACAACATCTCCCCTTCAGCGGATATGCGCATCAGATGAGAGTCTTGATTGTCTGGCGCGTTAGGATCATCCGGGTCATACGGTATAATTTCAGCCCAACTTATGAATGCGTCGCCGTTTGGTCTTGCAACAACACCGGTAGCATATAAACTTTCGTCTCGCCCTTCCCCATCTAAAATAATTCCATCTTCGCCCCAAAGCAGCGTTCCTGTAGTATCTATTCTCTGAGCCATGACGTCGAATATTGCCAGAGCGCTGTCTATTTCAGTTCCCCAAAAGGCAATTGTCACCGTTCCGTCACCAGGACCTGATACGTAAGGGGTGCGTGAATGGCGACTCGAACCTCCGACATACAACCATTCTTCCCAGCGTTGATTGCCGTATCTGTCCACTGCCATTGCATAAAGCTGGTAATTCTGTCGTTGCGCTACTATGAAAACTCCACCACTGCCATCAGGAGCAATTCTTGGCTCTCTGCCACCACCTACGTATTTGGGATGATACGGATCCTGCGACCATTGAGCGTTTACTATCCCAGTTAGCGCCAGCAATAGAGTGATCGTAAGTTGTTTCAACATTGAAACCTCCATTTTGTAAATGTTACTTGATGATATTAAGTGTTCGATGCGCGTTAGGCGCACCGGATTGAATTTGCAGAATATAGCTTCCGGACGGGAAAGCCGATACGTCTATTGGATGCGCTGAAACTCCCGATGGAATTAAATCCTGAAATATTATCCTGCCCTGAAGATCGAACATCAAAAATTGTCTATCAATGGTCGATGGGGCGAGAAAGGAAAGTGTGACTACTCCATTGGTCGGATTTGGAAAGATTGAGTATTCGATTATACCCGGAGCCAGGGGTTGATCAAAGCCGCGAATCGTAAGCGGGATTCCCAATTCGCCGTTGCGGTTGACATGTTGAAGGTAGCTGCCTATCTTGAAGATAGCGCCGCCGTAACAATCCGTAATGCCGTAAGAAATGCTAACCCTCCTTCTATCGAATAGCATTACCCCTTCATCTGCCCACATTCGGTTGCCCTGCTCGTCTAAACGCTGGCAATATAAAGCGCCATCACGCTCTTCGGTGGGACGATAACCCATCCAGCCATAAATCACTGAGTTAATAGATGATACTCCCCGCATGGTATGCCCTATTGTATCTGCATCGCAAATTGTCAATCCGGGCCACTCCCAGATAAGTTCACCTTCAAGATTTACTGCTTGTACTAAAGATCGCGGCTCCTCGTCACCATCACCTTTCCAGTGCGCAAAATACACAGAATCCGACGCCTGCGTAATCCAGTTGTAATGAAGGTACCCACCATCTCTGACATCAACGTCCTTAACCACTACGCCGTTGCCGTCGCCGAATAACTGTTCGCCGTCCAAATCGAGTCTGAATACCCTGACATGACGCCTTCCATTTTGTGCTGTTTGGCCCGAGAATATTACTCCTCCATGGTTATCTGATACTGCTTCACCGATAACCAAATATGAATTCAATTCATAAACAACGCCCGAATCCCCCCACAGTTTTTCGCCATCATTGGATATGCGCTGACCGCCAATGATGTTTTCATATATACTGTCTTTGTAATAAACCATAATCACTCCTCCCGCGCCGTCCGAAACCAGTTTTCCACTAATTCCATGTGTATTTGCCGGACCGTCAACATCAGGCATAACCTCAACGCCGTTATCACCCCAGAGCGCTTCTCCATCCGAGGACACGCGTTGGGCATGGAACGACTGTCTTTCCAAAACGAGGTCGATGCCTCCAACAATCCTGTAGTATCTCATTGTCCATAGGATGATCAACCCGCCCTCGCCATCGCTTTCCGCTCCGATCATAACCGTATAGGTTACCTCATCCCGCAGCCGTGCGCTGCTGACGGATACACCGGAATCGGGCCACAAGATTTCACCTTCCAGGTTTATCTTTTGTGCGCGAATCTCCCATAATGTGTCCTCGTCAGTGTGATGCTCTACAAACAGAACCGTAATAAGATTACCGGGTTCCGGACAGACAAAAGGCCCCACCGGACGGTCGATATCGACTCCCGGCATAAGGGCGACCCCACTTTCCCAGTAGTGTTCGCCGCCTCCGTCTAAGTGGTTGCAATAAGTGCGGCTATGATCCCATTCAGCGCCGACAATGAATACGCCGCCAAGGCTGTCGGAAACCAGAGCGCCGCCGTAGCCCTCAGGAAGTCGCAAAGCTTCGGACGGATCCTGCGACCATTGCCCGCACACCTGACCGCCCAAGACCGCTAATCCCAAAACCGCCCAAAGAACTATCTTCCATTTAATCCCAATCATTCCCAAATCCTCGTTGTAACGCTGTTTAAATCCTGAAACCTTCCGTAAATCTGAAACTGCCTAATTTCCTGTGAACCGTTTCTTTTAATATAGGCTCGAATTTCGATATCCGCAATGGTTTTCTTATTATTCTTTTAAATAAGCATTCCGTATTATTTGGATAGCCAAAATATGTTCTTAGCCGCTAAAATGGCGATAATCTTACCGCTTAAAAATAAATTGAAAAATCGAAATATGGTGAAATGATAAGAATTTGGGATAAGATTGGTAAATCACTTCTCGCAGAGAAAAAGCAATTTTATTAATATCAAACATTTCATATTACTACTATGTGCATAAAATAGTCACCATCTCACGGAATCCGCTTGATGAGGAATACTATGCAATATCAAGACGTCAGGAGATTGCTTAGTCTGCTAAAGGCAGACTCGCAATGACACTTTTTTATGCGCGTAGTAATACAAGAATGATTGCTTTTGGGTGAAATATGGAATGACTGCTTTTGGGCAAAATCTGGAATGACTGCCCTTGGGTGAAATCTGGAATGACAGCCCTTGGGTGAAATGTCGAACAAGAGTGTTCGACCTATTATTTTCGTGATCCGTGGCGAAGCTCGCTTCAGCGCGTACCGGGCGCCTCATGCGCGCTGAAGCGCGCACTCAATGTTATTATACCAGCTATTTTCGTGTTCCGTGGCGAAGCTCCTTTCATGAGCAATTACTGGGAAAAACTTGCAAACTTGGAAACTTGTCAACTTGCAAACTATTTCTCTTTATCTTCCCGCCTGCGTAAATACCTCCAGCTATAAAAAAAGAAAATCGCAAGCATGCCCAAAAACACAATCGATAAATATTGTTTTTTCCCTACTTTGAACTTGTTGTAATCCGGTCTGGTTCGCTCCCGCCAGTCTGGGATTGGATAGATGTATTTCTCCTTCGAAAATTTCAGAGGGTAAACGATGCGCCATTTATTCTTCTGAAGTTGCAGCGCTTGGGAACGAAGCCGGTTCTGCTGGTAGTACTGGCTGTAGTTTTCAAATCTTATCCTCCCAAAAACGGTCATTAAGTCGGTAGCGCCGATAGCCAAGCGCAGGGTGTTGCGGTCTCTGTCGAAGCAGCGTTCGAACGCGCCGGCTAAAACTTCGACCACCGCGTACGCCTCAGCCGTTTTGTGGTTCAGGATGATCCTGCCGCCGTCTTGCCGTTTTTCTTTCAATGTTTCAATCCCGGGATAATGCAGCTCGGAAGTCCAGATTTGAGGCGCGAAAATGAATTCCGCATCTCCCTGGGATAAAGAAACGATCCGGTTATTAGCCATTTTTACCGATGCAAATAAAAATGCAGCCGGGCACCAGCCGATTTGTTTGCAGTCTCTTAGAAACTCCACCGTAAATTTATTCGATCCTAAAATAAAAACCGCTGTCGGCTCATTTTTTCTTAATAATTCGACGGCTTCGACAAAATCTGTTTTATACTGTGAATACGAGTGTGAGGTCACGCTTCCCGACCATCTGGCGCGCAGATCGCTCAGCAGATCGAATACTTCGATATGATAGCCGGGGGAATTCTCAAAAATAATCGAAACCGGACGATCCTTGCCGATATTCGAAATAGCCCAGGCGAGCAGTCCATCGTTGAAATCGGAAAAAGGAGGCGATATCCTGAATCTGTAGCTGTTTGGGCTTTTCGTTATGTAATCTTCCGAAGAACCGAAAATAATAAACGGCGTTTTGTGTTTTTCGGTCACATTTGCAATCACAGCGGTTGTTTGCGCGTTGTAACCTCCCACAACGGCGATATAGGCGCTATCGATGCAGAGCTTTTCTGCGACAATTCTTGCGCTGTCAGGATTAGAATAACTGTTAAAATACTCTATTGAGAATTTTGGAACGAGGTCTCTACAATAGTCTGAATAAGATAATTCAATCGCTTTGCGAATATTGCCGGCTTCAAATTCGGCTTTTCCAGTGAGAGGCAGGATTGCGGCAACCTTGTGTATCTCCGTCGATGGATTTTGCGCGGATAGTTCTTGCGAAAGGAATATTATAAAGAGTAGTGGAAGGAAAGTAAAAATAAGAGCTGCAGGGTGCTTAATTCGTATGTTATCTGCTGTAGTCATGAAAAGATTTTGCCAGGGTTTTAATGTGTTGAATGTTGAGAACATAGAATCTTGGAAATATCACATTGAGTGCGCGCTTCAGCGCGTACCGGACGCCTCATGCGCGCTGAAGCGCGCACTCAATGTGATTAAACCAGCCATTTTCATTTTGCGCGGCGAAGCTCGCCGGAAATCCATTTACGCTAAAACCTTCATCGTCAATACCGTCATATCGTCGAATTGCGGCATCCCTTCCTGAAACTTTTTGACTTCCTCCACCAGTTTCTTACTGAATTCCTCAGGACTCATTTCGTAATAATTGTTCATCAACTCCTCCAATCGTTCTTCGCCGAATTCCTCTTCATCGACGTCGATCGGCTCCGTTAAGCCATCGGTGTAAAGGAACAATATATCGCCCGGTTTCAGCGTCATTTCCCGTTCGGGCATATCGAATCCATCCATCATTCCGGCAACCAGCGTGGAATCCTGAGGCAGCATTTCGAATTTGCCGTTTGTCTTTACATAAGGCATATTGTGACCGGCGGTGGACCAGATCATTTTTTTGGTTTTTACATTGTACAATGCATAAAAGAATGTTATGAACAAATTCGAGTATTCGCTCAACGCCACCAGGCTGTCGTTAAACTCAGTTACAACTTCCCCGGGCGACCGCGGCGAGTTGGCGATCATTCTGAATAAAGTTCTGCTCATAGCCATATAAAGAGACGCCCCCACGCCTTTGCCCGAAACGTCTCCGATCACAAGAGCATAGTGTTCATCGTCGATCTGAAAGAAATCAAAATAGTCGCCTCCGACTTCGCGGGCGGGATCGCACATACCCCAAACATCTATTTCTTTCAGGTCCGGAAAAGATTTAGGCAGGAAACTTTGCTGAATATCATGCGCGAGCCGCAGCTCGCTTTCGGCGCGTTCCTTTTTGGCGGTGGTTCGAGTCAATTCGTCGATATAATGATTTAAGTCGGTAACCATTTTGCCGAACGCCATCGACAGCATTCCGATTTCGTCCCTCCGCGACTCGCCTTCGACGCTTGTTTTCAGGTCGCCTTTAGCTATTCTGCTTGCAGCTTTAGTCAATTTCATCAGCGGTTTAGTCAAAGATATCGAAAAAATAACCGCGCCTAATACAGCTATAACTAAACCAATGACCACCCAGATAACCAGATTGCGAATCATCTGATCGACGGCGGCGTAAGCGTCGGCTTCCGCTTTTTCGACTACCACGCCCCAAAGCAATGAGTTCGGAAACGAATAAGCTCCCAAATAAAGCCTGTCCTGCGAATCGGTATATGGCGACACGGCGCTGGTTTTTGAATCGGAGTTTATCATGCCGACAGCTTTTTCCACAATTTCTTTATCTGTTAGATCTGTCCGTTCCCGGTTGAAAAGCTGTTTCCCGGCGTCATCGAACACAAATATCTTACGATTGCCCACCGATTGATATTCTCTAATCCGATTGATCAATGACGTCAGATCGATTCTTGCGGAAAATATCGCCGGTCTGCCGAAAGTTTCATCATCCAGCGGAAAATATATCGTCAATATCCACGAGTCGATTTCGGACAGATATTGAGGTTGACTGACCTGAACTTCCTGCGGATTGTCGTAGTTTAAGACGTCTGTAGGAATGCCCAAGACCTTATTCGGATCGACATCCGCTTTCCGCAGCCTTTCAGTATAATCTACCTGCATCGCTAAAAACGGCTGCGAAACTCCCTTTACCGAGATTTGAAGCGCTGCGAAGTCGTAGATATGCTTCATTCCCTCCACGAGCAACGATCTGATTTCATTTATCCCAAGGCTCTCGCTTTCAATCGACTCTTTCATCAGTTTTAATGGTGCGACCCATGTATAGGTATAGGAATCCTCTATTTCCTGCGCGACCTCGCGCGCTGCAGAAATAAGTTCGAAGTTAGCCGCGCTCTTAAGTTCATCCTCAGTGATTTTTATCATGTTTCTACTTGCAAAACCAAGGGGGATAATCGCGAGAATGACGAATAAGATTAGTAGTTTAAAACGAAGGCTCATAATCAGTTACTCTTTAGTTGCCAGTAATTCTGAAATCACTTTTTTTTTACCATTCTAACTAACTTCGTATCATTTTTGTCTAACTTAAACTCGACAGTGTCCATGAGGTTTCGCATAATGTATATACCCAAACCGCCGATTGGTCTGTCATCGACGGATAAATCAAAGTCCGGTAAATCGACTCCCTCAGGATTGAAAGGAACGCCATTTTCGCGGATCAGGATTTCAATCTGATTTTTTTGGGCTAAGATCTGAAGCTGAAAGGACTGCTTTGGATTTTCCTTCAATCCGTGCCGAATTGTATTAGTACACGCTTCATCGACGGCGAGCAGGATATCGTTAATTTCACTCGCCGTAAAACCGGCTTCAGAACCTGCCTGTTTGATTTGTGTCCCGATTTCTTTCAGAACGCAGGTATCGGCAGGAAATTCGAGGTTTAGCCTCATTAAATCACCAAAAGGCTTGTTTTAAAAACCTTCGGCGGCTTCGTCGGCAGAGTCGAATAGACTTATAACATTGGTTAGTCCGGAAATCTCAAAAACTTTCGCAGGGCTTGATTGCAGACTTGAAACGCGTAAATCGCCATTATGAGATTTGCGCAGTTCTTTGGTTGTTGACAGAACGACTCTTAAGCCAGCACTTGCTATAAAGGGCACCCTGCCTAAATCCAAGACGATTTTGTGGCAGCCTTTCGCAATCCAGTTTTGTATCGCTTCCTCTGCGATTGGCGCTGTATTGGCGTCAAATCTGCCGTCCAGGAAAATTTGAACTACATCGCCGAGATTTTTTTCTTCTACGTTCATGCCTTTACTCCTATTTCTAAAATTGTTTTCTTTTTCGGAAACTCCGAAATCTCTCAAGTTTTTTTGTATTGCCGTTCGCAATACAGTGTGAAAGTAAAACTTTCTCATTTGTTCGCGCGCTCCAGCCTTCTTTGCAGTTTTTAAATCCGGCGGAGCGAACGTTGCGTAAAAAGTCCGTTTTCATGCAGATCTGCGCCGGATCGCCGGCATGAATCCACCCGAACATACTAAAGTATTATTTCCAGTCCTTCATGTCCAAGATACACGTCGATTATATCTTCACATTGGTGAATCTTTATATACTCTTTTGCGCCTTGATATATATTCCAAATTTCTTCATCTGAATTGGAAGGATCGTGGTGACCTAATATTAACGCCTTTGCGCCAGCAATTCTTGCCAGATCGATTCCGATAAAAGCGTTGCTGTGTCCCCAGTTCTCTTTCTCCAATGTTTCGTCAAAAGTATATTGGGCGTCGAAATAAATTATATCGGCGTTTTTACAGAAATCGATATAAGGTTTTAGTTGGTCGATACTTAATTTAGTGTATTCTCCGTCCGTTGCAAACACGAATTTTTTTTTCCCATTGGAAATGCTGTAAGCATAGGAATGTCCCGGATGCACCAGTTCCTTGGCAATAATTGAAAATCCACCGATATTCATCGGAATCTCCGGCTTGATTTCGGTTACCTGTTTAATTCCTTTCAAGCGATCGAAATCCACCGGGAAAAAATCCGGATGTTGTTGTTTTTTAAGTCGATTATTCAATTCGGTATGAACGCCATATATATTTATTTCATTTTGTTCCTGATATGCAGGTACGAAGAACGGCAATCCATTAATGTGGTCCCAATGGGTATGCGAGATAAAAATATTCGCTTTAATCGGCATATTATTATACTTATGAATCAGTTCGTTTCCTAAGTTTCTGATGCCTGATCCCGCATCGAAAATTACAATTGTATCATTTTCAGAAACCTCTACGCACGTCGTTTCACCGCCAACTGTATTGGTTAAGCGCCAAGGCATATCTTGCAGTATTTCCTGTGGGTTGGTTTTGGCGCTATCCTTTGCCTGCTTTAGTATCTGAAAGATTTTATCTTTCAGCGCAGCATTTGAGAGCGGTGTGGGAATAGACCCTCTGACGCCCCAGAACTTTATTTCCATAAGCATAACATGCTTAAACTACAACTTACCGCCTTTCCATGACTTTTATGTTAATCTCATCAGTATCGACTGATGAGTTTGTTCCCAATCCATCATCGACTTCCAGTTTTACAGTATATTCGCCCGGTTCAGGAAACTGGCATGCGCCGGTTGAACCTTCAAGTATGATTTTTCCATTCAGATACCACTTGTAACTAAGTGGATCGCCGTCGGGATCGTATGATTCAGCGCCGTCTAAAGTGACTTTGTCGTGTACGCCGCCGCCGTAAATTTCTAGATCCTGTCCTGCATTTGCCACCGGCGAAGAGTTTACTCTTACCGTTAAGCTATCCAGATCTGAATTGTTGCTTGCCTGGGTATTGTCGATCACGCTGAGCGTCACTGTGTATAAACCGGACTCAACATAAGAATGTTCGACGATTTTTCCGTTCTTTTTACTGCCATCTCCGAAGGTCCATTCATACTGTGCGATAGAACCGTCCGGATCCATTGAATTAGCGCCGGAAAAAGTTACGCTTTGATTCGGGCTGACTATTTTATCGTTTCCTGCGTTAGCGACCGGCTGCGAATTTATTTTGATCTGATGCGCAATCTGCGCAATGCTGTTCGGAGCATTGCTGCCGTCGTCCACTTTAAGGATCGCAGTATAACCGCCCGGCCAAGCATATCTATGTTTTACGACTTCGCCAGTTGCATTTTCATCATCCCCGAAACTCCAGAAATATGCCTTAATTTGTGAATTCCTATCCTTAGATTGCCGGCCGTCAAACGTAATTTCTTCGTTCACTCCTGCAAGATTTCTGGCTATAATTTTCGGTTCCGGCGGGTTGTTTATGGTTGCTTTGAGTGTATCGACATCTGTATTATTACTCAAATCCGTATCGTCTTTTACGGTCAAAGTAACGGTATAGACGCCGGGTTCATCGTATTTATGCCTAACCATAACGCCATTGCCGGAGGCGCCATCGCCAAAATCCCAATAGTGCGTATCGATAGCGCCGTCGATATCGCTCGATTCCGATCCGTTAAAGATCAGTATTTGATCCACTCCGGAAAATTTGTCTTCACCTGCGCCGGCAACGGGCTGTTCATTAATATAAATTAAATTCTGCGTCGACGTCTCGGCGCATTCGGTTTCCGAATCTGTAGTAACTTTTAAAGTTACGATATATTTACCCCATTCGTTGTAGGTATGTTCGACCTTTTCGCCTTCGGCATAAGCGCTGTCTCCAAAATCCCAAGCCCATTGGATTATTTCAGCGCTTCCTCCCCTTGATTTCGATGCATCGAACAAAACCGGTTTGCCTTTAGCTTCTCGGGAAACGGATTCAAATGATGCAACCGGCGATTCAAAAACCTCAACCATCATTTCATCGGTCGCCGTATTATCGCAATTACCGATCTGGTCTCCGGTTATGGTCAAAATAACTCGATATTTGCCGGGATCTTTATATACGTGGGTCGGATTCATTCCACCGCCTGAGGTTCCATCGCCAAAGTCCCATTCGAAGCTGTTGACTAATCCATCGACGTCTTTCGATTTGGATCCATCAAATTCAACCTGCGAATTAGCGCAAACCGTCTGGTCAGGACCAGCGTCGGCTACCGGAGATTCGGCGACCCAGACAATTATCTGATCCTGGCTGAAATTACATTCTTCAAGCCCGGAATCGTCCGTGATGTTAAGGGTAACGAGATATACGCCGCCTTTCTTATAAACCTTGGTCGGATTAATTCCCATTGAAACGGTTCCATCGCCGAAGTCCCAATTATATTTTATATTTCCGCCTTCGGGATCAACAGAGTTCCCGCCGTCGAAAATAACGACGTCGCCGGCGCAAACCGTCATATCGTCGCCGATTATGGCTGTAGGCGCTTCATTGATTCTGACCGTTATCGATGAAGTGGCGCGTGAATTGTTTTGATCCTTTCCGTCATCGACAGTCAATAAAACCGGAAATCGACCGCCGTGTTTATAAGTGTGAGAGACTTTTTCGCCGTATTCAGGCTTGCCGCCGTCTCCGAAGTCCCAGATATATTTCAGCTTGTCGCCATCGGCGTCCGTCGATGCGGAACCGTCGAAAAAGATAGTCCGCTCGCAGGTATGTATATCGCTGCCGGCTTTAGAAATTGGTCTGTGATTTACGTATATGTTGACTCGATCCTGAGCGGTAGAATTCTTAGCTTTGCTGTCATCGAATACTGTCAGTTTTGCAGTATAAAAGCCAGGTTCGGCAAATGATTTTGTAATCTTCGAAGACTTGATCTGGTTTTTGTCGTCAGAAACTTCCCAGATATATTGAACAATCTTACCGTCGTAATCTATGGAATTTGATCCGTCCAGACCGACTTTCACCCCCGGCGCCGTGATAATATCTCTACCGGCGTCTGCGTTTGGTCGTCGATTGATCCAGATGTTTTTAGAATCAAATCCAACGGCGTTATTGTGTCCGGTATTATCGAATATCTTCAATACAGCCGAATAATGTCCGGGTTTTTCGTAGGCATGACGCACCGTCTCGCCGGCATCATCTGAATTATCCCCGAAGCTCCATACAAATCTGGCAACCTGTCCGTCCAGATCATAAGAATTCGAGCCGTCGAATATAAGTTCTTCGCCCGGAGCGCCGATCAGATCGGGACCCGCATCGGCAATCGGATAGTAGTTAACTCTGATTACCGTTTGATCCGACGTCGATTTCGTACTTGTTTTCGAATCGTCCGTTACATTAAGAGTAACCGTATATACTCCGGGGTTGGCATACACATGAGTAGTTTTTTCACCGGCGCCCGCTTTTCCGTCGCCAAAATCCCAATCGTATTTAATTATTTCACCATCCTCATCGTATGATCCTGAGGCGTCGAAATGAACTTCGCTGACTGATACTAGTTGGTCAAGTCCGGCGTCGGCGACGGGAGGATAATTTATTATCACGAGTGCGCTGTCTGTGTCCGTGTCCGTGTCAGTGGCGGAATTATCCTGAACAGTTAGCGCCACCCAATATCTACCCGGCGAATCATAATCATGGCTCGTTTTAATTCCGTCGTCGCGGCCGCCGTCGCCAAAATTCCATTCGTAGTCGATTAATTTCCCGTCATTGTCATAAGAACCGGAACCGTTGAAATTTATTTTTTCGTTGACAGCAACGCGATGGTCAGGTCCTGCGTCCGCAACCGGAGGATCATTTACGAAGATTAATTTTCGATCGCTGGCGGAGCTATTGGAAACTGCCGCGTTATCCGATATGGTTAGCGTTACTCGATATGTTCCCGCCTTTGAAAAAGCATGATCGACGATCATGCCCTGTTTTTTATTCCCATCGCCCATATCCCATTGAAAATCAACAATTTTACCATCGGTATCGATATTGTTGCTTCCATCGAAAGTAATTGTCTGATCTATCGATACATTAATATCTTCACCGATTTCCACAACCGGAGGCGCATTTACCCAGACGCCGATTTGATCTTCATCGGTATTGCAGGGACTGTCCGAATTATCCTCGACTCTCAATTTTACATTATAATAATCCGGTTTTTTATAACTATGCGTAACTTTCACGCCTTGAGCGCGCTTACTGTCTCCAAAATCCCAGAAGTAGGCTTTGATACTTCCATCGGGATCGTTTGAACCGGAGGCGTCGAATGAAAATTTTTCTCCGGGAGCCCCCACCTTATCTGCGCCTGCATCCGCAACCGGCGGGTAATTTACAGTTACGTCAAAAAACTCTATCGAGCTATTTCCTACATGACCTGATCCGTCTTCAACGATCAGATTGCATTTATAGGTTCCGGGACTCGAAAAGAAATGCGTCAGCCGGCTGCCCTGTCCCGCTTGATTATCGCCGAAATCCCAGAAAAACGAAAGTTCGTCTTTGTCGGGATCGCGGGTTTTAGATGCGTCGAATAAAATTGTATTACAATCGGCTAACTGCTCGACCTTCAGGGAGATTACCGGTCGGTTGTTTTTCGTTCTCTTGTAGATCGGCAAAAGGATCGGCAAGGCTTTTCCCATAGAATCCGAAACCCAGAAAGAAGCGTCGTTCGGCGATTCCAAGCCGCCGGAAAACTTAACCGCGCATATTTTGCCGGTCTCATTATTTTGAAGCCGGATTTCGGTGGCTTCCCATGTGTTTTGCCCCGAAGCCTGTAAAAATATATCCGATCTGAATTTAGTTTCGAGGTTGATCGATCCGGCGGAAAGATCGAAGTTGTGTACCGCGATTAGCGGATTCTCTTCGGGGGACTTAAATCGCATTTCACTTGCAAAGCCATACTCAGGCAGCCGCAGCGTCATGCCATAACCGAACAATTCGATTCCTGCGGGTTTTATATTGCGGAAGGCGTTAACGCTGACCGACAAATCGAAGACGTTTCCATCGTTGCCCTTGCGTCCTTTTACAACAAGTTTAAAGTAAGAAAAGCCGCCGGCTTTCTCCCCCATGTTTGGCGATATCTTAGCAAAATTATTCCATTTATTATCAATAAAAGGATCTTCGCCGTAAACTTCACTCTTTATTAAAGTTCCAGCTTGCAGAGTCTCTGTTTCGGGAGTTGGCGCATTTAAACCGGGTGTTGTGAAACAATTAGCGCCGCCGTAAAGGCTGAATTCAGTTTTTGTATCCCAATTTCCGGCATAAAGTCCGTCGATTTCTCCGCCGCAATCGGCGTCATAGATTCTGACGTACAAAGAGTCTGATATAGTATTCGGTATTTTTAAAATAACGACCTGAATGTAATCGCTGTCGCCTTCGCCTTTATCGGCGTCGGTTCCGTAGGTAATTAGAAACGTGCTTTCCTGCGCCAGGGCGCTTGCCGTAAACAGTAAAAGCAAGCAGAAGAATGCAATTGAAAAATATATCTGTCGATTAATTCTCATCCTTTCCTGTGCCTGCTGTTAATACAATCCAAAGTGGATTTGGAACAGAAATTAAAAAGTATATGTTTTGTCATTGCCGGCGTAATCCTTTACTGTTACACGTTTAAGTTTTACAGCGCCGCTTACTCTCGCTGGAACCGTAAATAACGCCTGATATTCGCCATCGCCGGTTTTAACCATGGCGTCATCATACTTATAATCGCCAATGCTGACGGTATAGGGGGCGGCGCCTGCGATTGGCGTTTCATCGCTTACAAACAGGCGCAATTTAATCTGATCGCCGCCGTTGGCATACTCTTTCGAAATACTATGTCTGATGTATTTGGGCGGATCTGCATCATAATATACGGTTCTTTCTTCGAAAATTGAATTTCCATAGTCATCCCAGGCTTTTAAAATGATGCTGTTCTTTCCTTCATCCAAATCAACCTTGGATTCAAATTTCCCCTGTTCCAGTGAAACCGATTTTCCATTTATCGATAAACCTGCATGGTTGGCAAGAACTTCGTTTGAAATTTCACTTGGCTGGACTTCCGTATCGCTTAATAATTTTGGCGATAATGCTAAATTAAACGAGAGGACGCCACTCAGACTCAGCGATCGCGACTGAGCGTACTGCGGTAAATCTTCAATCAGGGTTACGGATAATGGCTCTTCTAATATTATTACGTAGAATTCTTCGGTGTTTTCTAAGCCGGTTTGGGTTTTGCATTGAATTACAAAATGAGACTCCTGGTCAGGGCATATTAAATTGACCGTGAATTTACCTTCATCGGACGCCGAGGTTTCGACAACGTGTTTTGTCTCGCGGTTTTCGACTTTTACCGCTGCGAAGGGCTTGGTTATTCCTTTTAAGTTGTAAACGGCTGTTTGAGTGAATAGAATTGTTTTGTTGTTTAAAGCAATTTCATTCAGCTTGGGGTCAAACTCGATAAAGATCTCCTCATCGGGCGAATAATTGACCTTTCGCGTAATTGTTGTTTTGTTATTTGCCGGGTCGATGGCTTCGATTTTGATAATGTTCTCGCCGGCTGTTAAATCGGTCTCAGTGTGGAACTTGCCATTTTCCGAGATTTTAATTTTGCTTCCATTGACTATTAGTTCTACTCCCGGTTCGACGTTGCCGGAAACGATAATCGCTCTTTCTGCAGTAATTTCGTTATCATCCGGAGTCTCTACGACCAGATAGGGTGGATCGTCGTCCTTGATAAGGCGGAATGTCCGGCTTAAACTGGGCAGTCCGGGCAATCCTTCTTTTGAGATCCCTTTCACTTGCCAGTGGTACAATCCGCCCGATAAATTATCGGGAATTTTAATTTTTCCTTGTGAAGTTTTGACGCTTTTTACGATTTTGGAAAAAGCGCCGTCGGCAGCGATCTCAACTATATAATCATCCGCTCCTTTCAGGTCGTCCCACTCTAAATTGACATTCCAATCGAAAATATCGATTGCGTTTTCAGGGTGCGTCAGAATCGGTTTAGGCAGCAATTGTTCGGGGCGCGTCGGTTCTTTTCCCTCTTTGATTACCGAACCCTGGTTTTCTTTCAGCAAAACCTTGCCGCCGGAAGCGCTAAGCTCGAGTTCGCCGTCGTAGTTTGCAAATTTGGCTTCCGATTTATTTTTACTGATCCAGAACTTTTTCGATCTGATATTTGTTTCGACGCCGGGGACTTCGAGTTCGAATTTACTCTTTTTCTTGCCGGTCTGCAGCAGCGCTAAAACATCGCCTTCAACCAGTTTAATATCAGCCTCGTCTCTGCCTTCGATAAGATTTGTCCGAATCTTCTGGATGAACGCCTGGGAGTTCGCGCTTAATCTTAAACGGCTGTCATCGCGAAATAATACTTCCGAATAGGATTCTGACAGCGTTCTTATTCTGTCGCCTTCATCCAGCAAATCATTTACCTCAGTGTCATTCCAGACGACATTTTCCGCATTTCTTTTTTGCACCGCGCCTTCTTTGTAATGCACCACCGCCTGGGCGGAAACATCCTCTTTCGATTTGCAGATCTCGATTGCTTTTCGAGCTTCCTTTGCGGCGGATTCCGCTAAATTTTTACTTGCGCTCCAATCGCTTTCCTGACGTTTGGAAATAGCGCTCTCATGCAAGTAAATCGCTTGTGATATTTCATCGGGCGCGAATAATTTAGCTCCTGAATCTGTCGCTTTCTGGATCGATTGATGCGCTTCCTCAAGAGCTTTTCTTGCATCAGAAATCGCCTTCACCGGAATGCGCAGTTTCACGCCCGGATATAAATCGGCGGCTGATTGCAAACCGTTTGCGCGCAAAATATCTTCCCAGAGATCCGGATCGCCGAGGTATTTCTCGGAAATTTGCCGCACGCTCTGGTTTGGTTGAACGATTACGGTTACTTCGCCGTTGCTTTGTCCTAAAGCCGCCCCAACAAGGGAAGAAAAAGCGAAAACCCAGATTAAAAACGTTTTATGCAATCCTGAATATTTCATGTGTTTTACATTTTTAAATGTTGGACGACAAAAAGTCGTATATAATATCAGTTGCATCAAGGAAAGACAATAAACTGAAGAATAATGAAATAATCAATCAATCCAAAATTTCTGAAGTTGCACCAAATTCTATCAAGTTAATTCCAATTGCAATGCATGTCAATATTTAAAAGAAGTTGACGATAAAGTCCTTTACATTTTATTGGGAAAATAGACCGCTTAATCTCCCCCCTTCTATCTGAAGGGGGGATA
>CAZWOY010000030.1:0-17765 GCA_964635255.1 uncultured bacterium | reverse complement strand
TATCCCCCCTTCAGATAGAATGGGGGAGATTAAGCGGTCTATTTTCCCAGTAAATCCAAGTAGCCAGACAAGCCTATCCGGAGGAGCGCAAACCCGGTTGCGCCACAATAAAATACGAAACGCCGCCAACCAAAAATCAGCGGCGTTTCATCTATGTAAAGCGCCCGTTTGGGGCGTCGAGAAGTTCGGCGATTTACTCTTTCTTCTCGTCATCATCGACGATTTCGTAATCGGCGCTTTCGGCTTCGGACTCCTCTTTTTTCTGTTCGCCGCCTGCGCCTTCCGCACCGGCTCCGGCTTGACCGCCGGCTTGCTGTTGTTGCTGCTGGATGTTTTCATACATCTTGGTGGAAACTTCCTGCCAGATTTTGTCCAAGTCCGCGGTCGCGTTCTTGATTTCCTGCAGGTCGATTCCTTTCAGAGCTTCTTTCAGCCGGTCTTTGGCGGCTTCGAGCTTCGCCTTCGCCTCGGCGTCGATCTTTTCGCCTAATTCGGTGATCTGCTTTTCGGTCTGCCAGACTTTTTGCTCCGCCGAATTGCGGGTATCGACCTCGTCGCGGCGTTTTTTATCTTCCGACTCGTGCGCTTTAGCGTCGGCTTTCATCTTGTCGATCTCATCCTTGCTCAAACCGGATGAAGCCTGAATCTTGATATGCTGCTCGCGACCGGTCGCCTTATCTTTAGCCGATACCGACAATATGCCGTTTGCGTCGATGTCGAACGTCACCACAATCTGCGGCACGCCTCGCGGCGCCGGCGGGATTCCGTCAAGCTGGAATCTGCCGATGGTTTTGTTGTCTATCGCCATCGGACGCTCACCCTGCAGGACATGGATATCGACCGTTGTCTGACTGTCGGACGCAGTGCTGAAGATCTCTTCTTTACGCGTCGGGATGGTTGTGTTCGCCTGAATCAAGGTCGTCATAACGCCGCCGAGGGTTTCGATGCCCAGAGACAGCGGGGTAACGTCCAGCAGAACGACGTCGGATACGTCGCCGGCAAGCACGCCGCCCTGAATGGCTGCGCCCATCGCGACAACTTCGTCCGGATTGACCGAATGGTTCGGCTCCCTGCCGAACAATTCGCGAACGGCTTCGATCACCGCCGGAACGCGGGTCGATCCGCCGACCAGAATGACTTCTCCGACGTCCGAAGGCGACAGTTTCGCGTCTTCCAGAGCTTTTTTACACGGTCCGATCGTGCGCTGCACGAGCGGTTCGATCAACCGTTCGAACTGCGTCCGGGAAAGTCCCATGTCGAGGTGCTTCGGGCCGTCGGCGGTGGCGGTGATAAACGGCAGATTGATTTGCGTCTGCGTCGAGCTTGAGAGTTCGATTTTTGCTTTCTCACTCGCTTCCTTCAATCTTTGCAGCGCCATTGGATCTTTGCGCAGGTCGATGCCTTCCTGTTTTTTAAATTCATCGGCTACATAGTCGATCAGCGCCTGGTCGAAATCGTCGCCGCCAAGGTGCGTGTCGCCGTTAGTCGATTTGACTTCGAAAACGCCGTCGCCGATTTCTAAAATAGAGATATCGAACGTGCCGCCGCCAAGGTCGAAGACGGCGATTTTCTGATCGGTTTTTTTATCCAGACCATACGCCAATGAAGCCGCCGTCGGTTCGTTGATAATTCGTTCGACTTTAAGTCCGGCAATTTCACCGGCGTCTTTGGTCGCCTGTCGCTGAGCGTCGTTAAAATACGCCGGTACGGTTATGACCGCGCGATCGACTTTCTCGCCCAAATATTCCTCAGCCGATTGCTTCATTTTCTGAAGAATCATCGCCGAGATTTCAGGCGGAGAATAGATTTTATCATCTATTTTAACGCGCGCCAGTCCGCCATCTCCTTCGATAACGTCGTAGGGCACTTGCCCGCGTTCGGTTCCAATCTCTGCGAAAGCCCTGCCCATAAAACGCTTTATCGAAAAAATGGTTTTATTGGGATTGGTCACAGCCTGCCGTTTGGCGGGTCCGCCGACCAAACGTTCATTCGTTTTTGAAAACGCTACAATGGACGGCGTCGTTCGATTCCCTTCTGTGTTGGGAATTACGGTTGACTGACCGCCTTCCATTACCGCAACGCAACTGTTCGTCGTACCTAAATCGATTCCGATAATTTTATTTGCCATAGTTTGCCTCCTTGTAAAATCTGCTTTAAATCCGTTGTTTAATCAAGGGATTTTTAGTTTTCCTGCATGTAAATCTCGTCGTATTCCACTTCAAACCGCATCTTATGCTTGGCTTCTTCATTGGCAAGATTTACAAACAACGATTTTATGTTTTCATCATCCGCTGAATCGGCGATATCCATATACAATCTGAAAGCCGTCTTTTCGCGTTTCATCGCGACTATCAGCGCCTGCTGATAATCCACTACGGCTTCAGGATTTACTTCGACCGTATAATCTGCGATTTTAAGATCGATAACTTTTTTCGGTTGTTGCCACTCAATTCTGCCCGATTTGATAGCCTCGAGTTTCGCCTTGTGTCCGAGCTCTTCACGAGCGAATTCGTTAAAGACTTTCGAAAGATGCGGATGATCCATCTTTTTAGACAGATCGACGTAAAAATCATGCGCTTCCTGTTCGCGCTCTATCGCAAAATCCAGGATTTCTTGAATATTCTGGGAAATCAACATTCCTCCTCAGGAAATTTATGTTGCTTCAAACGTTTTATGGTTCAGTTGAGCAATTCTAATGCCAATTGCTTATTCCTGTCAATTTGAATGGAAAATGACCCTGACGGCGAAATGTGCGATGTCAATGCGGCAGTCTTTGCGCCATAATGGCTTAAACTGAAATTTCACAGTTCTTGTTTAATTATGTTATTTATATTATGCAATACTGCATATTTGTTCATATAAAACTTGACGAAAATCGAACATGAGATTAAATTACGTTCAAAGAAAGGTACCGGGAAAAGAACCGGAACCAGAAACAAAAACGCTAACCAATTCCTAAATGCAGTCGATTAAAGAAAACATAGACATTGCTCGATCTTTTGATTTAGAAGAAAAGATTGTCGTTTATCCTGGCAGTTGTCTGGATTTATTAAAACATATTCCTGACAACAGCGTCCAGCTAATCGTAACGTCGCCCCCTTACAATATTGGAAAAGAGTATGAAAAAAAATTGAACATCGAAAATTATCTGGAACAACAAAAGGAAGTTATATTAGAATGTATCCGGGTAATGAAAACCAGCGGGAGTATTTGCTGGCAAGTGGGAAACTTTGTAAAGGACGGACATATAATCCCATTGGATACGGTTTTATACCCGATTTTCAGCGAACAGGGATTGGTAATGCGAAACAGAATAATATGGCATTTTGAACACGGACTGCATTGCTCCAGAAGATTTTCAGGGAGGTATGAAACTGTAATGTGGTTTACCAGGGATACGAAAGAATATGTTTTTAATCTGGATCCGGTGCGAGTTCCGCAAAAGTATCCTGGAAAAAAATATTTTCGCGGACCTAAAGCCGGACAGTATTCATGCAATCCGCTTGGAAAGAATCCCGGCGATTTATGGATTATTCCAAATGTTAAGAATAATCACATAGAAAAAACCGAACATCCCTGCCAGTTTCCTGTAGAATTGATCGAAAGGCTTGTGCTGTCGATGTCGAATCAAAATGACTGGGTCTTCGATCCTTTTTTGGGAACCGGTACATCGATTATCGCAGCTGTAAAAAACGGTAGAAGGGGGGCGGGTGCGGAAACCGAAGAAAAGTACGTTAAAATAGCTCAGGACAGAATTTATCAGTTGTTAGACGGAACGCTGCGAACCAGACCGATGAATCGATCGGTTTATGAACCTCAAGACGAAAATTTGTCGATTACAAAATCGCTGTGGCAATAAAATTTCGGTTTTGAAAAAGAGTGACGCCGAATGAAAATCATCGATTCATATTTGCAATTCATTGGATTTGAGTTTTTATAAGCTCATAAACCGGAATTATGGGTAGAAATCAAGATAGCCGGTCTTCCCAATTCGCGGAATCCGGGCTGCTTGCACGCTTTACGGTTTCTATTCAGATTTGCTTTAACGCCTGCTTAAAAACATCCAGCAATTTATCTTCGGCGTCAAACGCCATATAGCGCAGGGCGCAATTATACGCTGTTTGCAGTTCTTCCGGGGCGGCTCCCAGCCTCAGCGCGCCGATGGAATGACTCAGCAATTGCCTTTCTTTCAGCTTATACGCCAAAATCGCAACTACGCACAACTCACGCGCCTTGACGTCCATTTGGGAACGCGATAAAACTTTGCCGTAGCCTTCGACGATCATGGCGTCTTTCAATTCAGCCGCGAACTGTGAAACGCGTTTTATCAACGGTTCGAATTTAGGACCGTAGATTTTCCGGCAGAGGGCGTCTCCCCTGATTCGCCACTCCGCAATGTTTTCCGGGGTGTAAATAAATTCGCCATCCTCCGGATTAGAGGATGGCGCAATTTCATTCAACAGCCTGAAACCCTCAAGCGCTGTAGGATAGCCGTCGAAAAGATAGGAGGTCAAAATAACTTCGCGCAGCGTCCGGATTGAAATTCCATTATCGATGCATTTTCCAAATGCGCTAAGAATTAATTCTTCATCGCCTGCACACAGGATTGCCGCCGTTTCGCAGAGGGCTTCGATATGTTTGGATCTTAAATCTACTGAATCAAGCCTTTCATCTTTTTGATATAATAGTCAGAAATGTCCCGCCAACCGCGATCCGATTTGGCTTTTTCAAAAGCTTCGATTGCAGAATCCTTTTTCCCGAGATTCATCAGTGCAAATCCTTTCTCATAATAGGCTGCAGCATAGCCGCGCTTCAATTTCAGACATTTATCCGCAGCCTCCACCGCCTGTTGATGCTGTCCGGCTTTGTTGTAAACCTCTGCAAGATGTTGGTAGGCATTCCATGAGCGTGAATTTATTCCTACCGCCTTTTTAAATGCATTTATCGCAGCCGTGTTATTATTCATAGCAGCTAACGACCTGCCATAGCCGATCCAAGCCTCGTCCATTCTCTCGTCCGCTTCTGCGGCGGCTTTGTAAGCTTTCGCGGCTAATTCATAGTTCTTGGCTTTGAAATGTATGTTTCCAATTCCATAGTGCGCTTTGTCTTGAGACGGGTCGAGGTCAACGGCTTTTTGATAATTGCTCAAAGCGCTGCTGCCGGCGCCCTCCCGTTCATCGATTTTACCCAGTGCGACATAAGCCGCCGCATAGTTCGGATTAGTTTCTACTGCGTTTTCGAATGCGGCTCTCGCTTCGCCGGATTTTCTCAGCTTCAGGTAGCAGACGCCCAGATTATAATATGCCGAAGGATTGTCAGAATCGAGTTCAAGCGATTGTTTGTACAATTCGACGGCGCCTTCGTAGTTGCCGGCTCTTAATTGAGTTCCGGCGTCATTAAAAAACTTCTTCGCTTTGGCGTCAGTTTTTTTAGTTTCGGCAAGAGCTTCAAATTCTTTTCGAAGCCGCTTGGCTTTTTCTTCGAGTTCTTTGCGTTTCTCAGCCAATTCATCATACACATCGCGCTTCCCTGCATCGCTCGCTTCCTGCATCTTTTTATCGGTCTCTTTGATCTCCTGAATCACTTTTTCAAAAGCCGCCTTTGGATCGTCTTGTGAAAAAACCACCGTTGAAAGCGAAACAGTTAAAAACAAAACTGTCAAACCCAAGATTAGTATTTTTTGCATCCAAAATTCCCGGTTTGTTAAACCTGTTGTTCGAGTTTTTTCAGTATAATGAAAAAAAATTAAAATTGCATTAAAAACGAAAGAAAATCTTATTTTCCAACTACTTTATTACGATTAACTTCCGTATTTGTTTCCGTTTAGCGCCTGCAGCCGCGAGGAGGTACATTCCACCGGTTAAGTTTCGTGAATTTATGCTTACAGGATGAACGCCGGCTTGCATATAGCTCGAGCCTAAATCTATAACTGCATTGCCGGTTAAGTCGTAAACCTTCAGATTCACATACTGCGGCTGGCTTATTTGAAGGTTGAACTTCGTCGATTCGTTAAACGGATTAGGATATGCTTCGCTTAACGCAAACATTTCGGGCGTCTCCGGCGTTTGTTCGTATTCGACGTCAACGGCAAATTCCCACGTAAAAAACGTCGTTCCTTCATACAATCGATCGCTGACGATGACCGTGACGCTAAAATCGCCCGTTTCGCCGAAATAATGCGAATAGCTGTTATCCGGTCCACTGCCGATGGGTTCGTCGTTAACGATCCAGGTATAGGTTAAGGCTTGCCCATCGGGATCGTGGGCTTCGACGCCGAATTCGACCTCGTTGTTAATATCCACAATTTCCAGGTTTTCCGGATAATGCGAATCGATGACGGGAGGATTGTTCATGTTAAAGAATTTTGCTCCGATGTCGGCGATAGTGCCGTCCGGGTCGCGATACCTTGCCATTCCGGCGTTGATAACTGGAGAGCCTTCGGATGGTCTGAAGTTTAGATTTCCGGGATCTTGCAGGAGCGGATCTTCGCCTATGTCAGATTGCGTTTGCGGCGCGTCCGCGCCATAGTTGTCTCGGCCGTTGTTGTAAACGTCGTTATAGCCGTTGTTGGCTAAGCTGCTTCGCTGCATGAAAAATCCATCCGTAGCATTGAAAGCGATAATGTTGTTTACAACCTCGCAGGTGGCGCTGCTAATCAAAGCCAATCCGGTTTGCTGGTTTTCGATAATCGTATTATTGATAATCGAAACGTTCGAACTGTTATTAACGTAAAGAGCATAAGTGCCTGAACATAAGTAAATGACATTTCGCCAAACCGCCACCCGGTTGCATTGAAAGATATTGACGCCTGAAAGATCGCAGCGGTATATAATATTATTGCTGAGCGAACAAGAAGCGGCGCTGCTCATGTTTATGGCATACTCAGATATTTCGGCGAAGATATTCCCATCGAGGACGGGTGAAGAATCATCCGTTATGCGCGCGCCGTTATCGACTATATTGTGAATAGTACAATTTCTTATTTTAGCCGAACTTCGACCCTCAATTAATATGCCGTTGTCTCCGCTGGCGCCGATATCGCAAAAATGCGCTTCCGGACTCCCGCCTTCGATGCGCAGGCAGGTTCTGGAATGATCGGTTATCCGGCAATTCGTGATCACCGGACTCGAGTTCACGATCTGCAGCCCCCATTCGGTGTGGCGAATTGAGCAGTAGTGCAATATCGACTGAGAAGCTCGTCCACCGTCGAATTTGAACCGCTGCCAAAAACCGGCTTGCTGTGAATTGCCGATAATCATGATCGAGTCTTCGGAAGTTCCGACAGCTTGTAACAATCCATAAACGATGAACTGAATGCCTTGTCCAATCCTGACTTCAACGCCAGGTTCGATAATCAGAGTGTCGCTTGACTGTACAAAAATGTCGCCGTTGGCAACATACGGGCTTACTTCCCTCGTCCATCTCCCTTCAACATCGCCGTTGACAATCTGGTAGGCGCTTACGGTGTCTGAACAAAAAAGCGCTCCTATAAGGAAAAGGCTGAAAATAAACATCCATTTCATTATTAAATCCTTTACAAAAAAGAAATTCCTGCTTGTAAACACAGTATAGGATAAATGTTTAGGTGCAGGCATTTTATGACTAAACCTCAAGTTTTCAAATCAGGGTTTTTCAATCAACGAGATTGTATATTTCTAACTTACGAAATTTATTTCATAACAACAAGTTTTTTATACGACTTGTTGAGATTCAGTTTGGCATTGGTGAAAGATATGCTTCTAATCCTCTTGAAAGGTGACTCAGTAAAATTACGGAAATTTGTATAATGACAAAAAAACAAATTCCTTCATTTCAAAATTCTAAATCAATAGTCAAAATAATCAGGAATAGTCTGGCTTATCAACTGATTGCTTAAATGAATAGCTGACTGAATGTCAGTTATAGCGATATCTATTATGCGTTCTACTTCTTCATTATCCATTTTCTCAAATTGTTCCATATTTGGACATGAACACTCATTTAAATCGTTCGGTTCGAATTTGTCTAATTTGTCGCCATAACTTCTTTTATTATTGCCGATTATTTTCTGGCCAATGTCGCTAAGCAGATAAATAAATATCTTATCTATAAATTGTCTGCCAAACATATTTGGATAAAAAGAATGGTAACATGTGAAATTAATTACATCGGTTAAGTTTCTTATTACTTTCAATCTGCCGCGATTAAACACGCCAAAGAGAATTGGCGCCGGTTTTCGTTGTTCTAATTTATACCATGGATTTCTATTTCTTGTGAGATACTTTTTATGATACCCCAGTCTTTCGCCCAGCTCTATATAATTTCGCGCCTTGTCATCGACGGCGTCGGCGACGTCCAAACAGAAGACGGGTTTATCTGCATTGAACAAAAATTGAAAATCAGATTCGGTAAATACGGATTTTCGTATTTGCACACTTTTAGTAATGCATTTGCGCATGTTATTCTCGCTCAATCCATAAGCTTCGATTTTACTTTTATTAAGTGCAAAAAAATCGTTGGCGCCAGTTGCAATACCACGCTTAAAGGCGCCGTATAGACTAAAATTGCAAAAATCCTCCGGCAACGGCTGTTTTTTTAATGAGTTGGTTATTACCGGAGTCCATTTCGTATTTATTGGCAAATCCGATGCATTAATCGTTTCATGAACATATTCGCCGATATCATGAATTTCGTCCAATTCATCCTTTTCCGCTACCGATGTGATTTTAATTCCATTATCTTGATTGTTGTTTTCACAAAACAAGATACACACAGTTGTGATCGCATCAGGGAAAATATCTTTTTCATTGTCGAAAATAACGATCTGTTTAAGCAGATTATTTTCAAGCAATATCCTTTTAATTTCTTTACCATAGCCGGCGTTAAAAAATTCAAATGGCATGATATAGGCTAATCTGCCATTAATATTAAGTTCTTTTATAGATTTAACTAAAAAAATCGAAGCAATATTAGCATATCCTAACAACTTTACTCCGATTTGTTTTTCTAAGTTAGGAAGTATATCATGCCTTTTTAAGAACTTTTGAAAACGCATGTAAGGCGGATTGCAGATTATTCCATCATACCGGCTTAGCTTCGATTCAAGATAATCCGAATTATGAATAATTAAGTTATCATTTTTTCTCAAGTTTATGTAAGAAAGGATACGTTCATCAATTTCATATCCTGTGAAATTGATATACTTTTGAGAATTCAATTGATTTAGCGCTTCGTAGAAAACGCCGAGACCAAAAGCCGGATCAAGAATATGCCGCGGCTCGATCCCCAGGATCCACTTGATCATAATTTTAGCTATAAAAGCGGGTGTAAAAAACTGACCATAGGTTTTCCTATGATTGAGGGGAGTTTCGATTATGTATCTATTTTCAGGCATTTATAATATCTCTCAATAACGACTCCTTATCGAGATACCCCTTGCCGCCCTCAAATGTGACATAAAACAGCAATCTTCCTCTTTCAAGTTCTTTCATTACAGATTTATGTCGAGGCATTTCAATTTTACCGATGATTTCTTTGCCAATTAGAATATTTACTTTAATCGTGGTTTTAAGCTGATTTTTTACGTCTCGTTCAATAAAGAAACTATTCCCTTCATTTTCTTCATCTGAAATCAATTCAAGGATATCTTGAAATGAAATAACATAAGCTTTATCGAAGAATACTTGTAAATAAAAGTGCTTTACGTTAAAAACTTGTATCCATCTATTCACTAAGGCAATATCTTCAAGTTTGGGAGTTATACTCAGATAATCTCTTTTGTGTAAGGTTTTTATGTTCTTTTTTAATTCTTTTAGCAAACCTGTTAATTCCTGTAGTTCCGGGGTTAGCGACCATGATGGGCGTCTGAAGTCTAATTCCCGAAAAGTATCATCCGTAGCTTCAGAGACAAGACGATAAATGGTTTCATTTTTACGTTTCAATAAACTCCCAAGTTTGCCGCCGACTATTTTTTCTCTAATACTTTTGCAATTATTAAGCGCCGTTTTCCGTCTTGAATCTGTAAAAGATTGATATTTATTAACTAAAAATGAACTGGATCTGATTTCTAACGCGGCTGAGGCTTTCTTGATCTGTTCGACATTTTCAATGTTGATTTTGCGATCTGGGAAATCGCTTTTTTTTAATATTAGTAAATCTGGGCGTTTTCCGATTGTATTTAGTTCATTTTGATAATCGGCATAATAATCCGCAAATCCTTTATCGCCTGCGGCGATGGACTCAGAACGCCCATATTCCAGACAGAAATAATCATCAGATAACTCATTAATTGCTTTTGATACGAGCTTTTCCGCCCAGTCGCCCTGTTCTTTATGCGTTAAAAATTCCGAATTTGCCAGTGTGGGAGGACCTCCCGTCATTTGAACTTCGCAATCTATTTCAAGCGGAGAATGATTAATGAGATTTTGGATGATTTCTTTATACATTGTGTAAAAATTCCTCTTTCAATATTTCATCCCCTTCCCATGAGTCCGAATAGTAGGATCGAACGGAATATCCGACGGTTGCTGAACAAGATTTTTTAGTAAAAAACCGGCGAAATCTATCATTTTGGATAATTTTTCCCAGTCAAGGTTTTCCGGCGCGTCGTCTGTTGAACTGTATTCCTTGTGAAATCCGCCGAATAAATGGAGCGAAGGGATTCCAAATTCATGGAAAGGTCCGGCGTCATTATAGGGAAATCTGCCGGTTGGGATAAGGTCGATATTGAGTGCGGACAGATCGGCGGCTCCCCGACCGACGTCCTTAAGTTTTGGAGCGGCGGCTGAATAAAAAAGAGCCGCGTAGTTGGGATCAGGTTCTTTGCCTTCCACATCCGCCGTTCTCATCGATGCAAATCCAGCGTGACCGATCATATCGAGGTTGAGCATCGCTTTTACATACGACGCCGGCACAGGCAGGCGGTCGATAAAATATTTTGATCCTAAAAGCCCGTCCTCTTCAGCGGTAAATCCGATGAAAATTATTCCGGTTTCCGGTTTATTAATGTCCGACCATTTTCGGGCGAGCTCGAGCATTCCGGCGACTCCGCTGGCATTATCATCAGCTCCCGGATAATATCCTCCCTGAGTGTCGCTCTTGTTTAAACCCAGGTGATCATAGTGCGCTCCGACAATAATATATCCGGGTTTTCGCCCTTCAACCTTACCGCACACATTATAACCATGCGTTTTTTCGAGATCTTTGTATTTTACGGTTAGATTGATCTTGTCCCATTTATCGATAAGCTCTCCGATACCCTTAATCGACTCTGTTATGTTCAGCCTGACATGAATTACCGGAAAATCAGGTTCGTTATCCGCTAAATCAATCTTAAGCTTAGCGCTTTCCTTTATTTTGCGCTCCAGTTCTTCCGGACGCCATTTTCCCGTTTGCTGGGACTCGACGGGATAAATAATTATCAACCCGGTCGCGCCGGCGCGTTTGGCGGCGGCGGCTTTAAACGCCGCCATTGCATACCTGCCGGCTTTTTCAGGCGATATATCGCCACTGCCGGCGATAACTGCCGCGGCTTTTCCTTCGACCTCCTCCGGGTAGTCATGCCGGTTCAATTCATCTGATGAAAAACCGTAATCACAGAAAAGAACGTCGAATGTCTTGTCTATCTCAGAGACGCCTCTTGGAAAATAATAGAAACTTTCACCCCAGTTCAGAAAATACTTTTTTTTCGATCTTGGTATTATCTTCAACTTTGTCTCATCAGGATCAAGAACCGCTGCGATAAGCGGAACTTCCTGAAAATAACCCGTATCCGCAAAAACCGGTTTCAATCCGATTTGCCAAAACTGTTTCGCCAACCACTCTGCGGTTTTATCGCCGGTTTCGCCGGGCGCGTCCCTACCGGCTAATTCCGGGCTGCACAGATAGGTTATATCGCTTTTTACCCGGTGGCGCGCCATGTCATCCGCGAATAGACCAGGCTTTAGAAAACAAAAAGACAAAGTTAAAACGATAAAATTTCTAAAAAGCTTGTTCAATGTTTTATCCATTATTGTATAATTTCCACTGCTTTAAGGAAAACATCCTCAAGATTATCGGCGTTGAAGCGATCGAACAACTCGTTTTTAGTTCCGATAGCCGCTAACTCGCCGTTATGAATTATGCCGATGCGGTCGCACAGCCGTTCGGCTTCGCCCATATCGTGCGTTGAGAGAATGATGCATTTCCCGCCATCGGGAGCCGATTTAATAAAATCGACTATGTTTCTCGAAGCAAGAACGTCAAGTCCCGCAGTCGGTTCATCGAAAATTAAAACCGGAGGATCATGAACGACGGTCCGCGCAATTGAGACTTTTTGTTTTTGACCGGTCGAAAGTTTAGCGCATTTACGATTGAAATATTCATCCATCTGCAGTTCATGGCTTAAGATATCCAATCTGTTTTCAAGTTCCCGCCGGTTCATGCCGTATAGATTCCCGAAATACTCGATCATTTCCTTAGCGGTCAACCGGGCGTATAAACCGGTATCGCCGCTCATAAATCCAAAGGATCGCCGCGCTTTCCCCGGTTCTTTAACCACATCGAAACCGTTTATAGACGCGCTTCCGGAGGAAGGCGCCAGAATTGTCGCGATCATTCTCAGGGTAGTAGTTTTCCCGGCTCCGTTAGGACCGAGCAATCCGAAGATTTCACCCTTTAAAGCCTCGAATGATACATCGCGAACCGCTTCGATATCGCCGCGCTTCTTGTCTTTAAAGCGTTTTGAAAGCGATCTCGCTGTAACTAAGGTTTCTTGTGCGTGAATTGCGATATTTTTTACCTCCGCGTGTCCACGCCGCTGCGCCTTACATACACATCATACCATGAAGGGTTGGAAATCTCGCCGCGCAGATTCGAATGCACGAGTTCATATTCTCCCAAACCGTTTCTATCCACAAAAACGAAGATCGCACCGCCGTCCAGTTGATCGTAAGTCCATATCTGATAGGGTTTGGAATCGCTTTGATGAGGGAAGCGCTCTATCTGGCTCGATGAGCCGTACAGGACATACACCCGTCCGCGATCCGTTAAATGCCCCGCTCGACGGCTGTTTGACCATTTACGGTCCGAAGTTTCAACTCTGCGGTGAAATTCATCGCGCGTTGGATTTTCGAGATTCGATGGATCGTTGTCAAGTCTTTTCCAGAATTCATTTACGAACAGTGTTTTTTCCGGCATTGTCATTCGTCTGACAGCTTTTTTCTGTCCGGGTTTAAGCAGAAATTCTATTTTTTCCAATTCGTCCATAACTTCAGTTGAATCGGAAATCAGCGTAAACTCAACTTGCTTCTCAATCTCAGGATTATGAACGAAAAATCGCTTGCTCTTGCTGGAGCTCTTGCCAGCGTCATTTGTCACTTTTATCTCCAGAGAGTAGGTTCCCCCTTTTAACTCTCCAAGCCGGACGCTGTCGAAATCCGCAAATGCCGGATGCGCCGTTTCGCGGATTATCTTGGGCGCCGCCAGAACGGTGTCCTTTATACCGTTTAATACGGTTCGCTCAATGGAAAAATGGCTTTCGCGCCGCATTGAATCCGGATATATTTCAATGTAATAAATCAGAAATGGATCTTCCCCCCCGAAAATCCTGCGCGGATTAGGCACCAGCGAAAAGGGGCCTCTGTCGAATTTCGGCTGCAAATCCGCCGTAGTTATATGCGAAGCCAATTCTATATCGGACAGAGTGAGCTTATCTTCCGCAAAAGCTTCTATTTCAACCGACGGTTCAGTTTCCCAGGTTTTTTCCGACAGGCTGTCTTTAGCTGTGATATGAAATTGATAAATCCCCGGCTGCAACTGATAGATTCTTACATCGATCAATCGCTGTTTTGAATTGATGCCGTCAATATCTTCGAGGACGTCTTCTATCTCCCAACTGTCATAAGCAATCGCTTTATCGCCCCGGCTGACGATATTGGATATGGATAACGCGCCAAACCATCCGTCATCGGTTGATTTATAGGTTATCGACGAGCGGGGAAGATCAAAATAGACTTCCAGATAGACGCTGGAGCCCTCGCCTTTGAATTGGCAAAAGTCCAGGTTTAACAACGATGCATTGGCGCCGCCCGAAAACGCAAGCAGCAAGACAATCCATATTAATATTTTTCTACTCATCATTTTTCTCGCTTTCTTCTTCATCCTTTTCGATTTTAACAGAGACAAGATGTGAAGTTCCATCTTCGCCTAAAGTAACGCCGACCAAATTTTCCGCTGCGGTCATGGTGCGCTTGTTGTGCGTAACGATCATGTACTGAGTGTTTCTTGAAAAGTCAGCGATTAATTTATTGAATCGCACGACATTAGTGTCGTCGAGGGGAGCGTCGACCTCGTCTAAAATACAGAATGGACTCGGTCTAACCTCGTAAATAGCAAACAGTAAGGCAATAGCCGTGAGAGACTTTTCGCCGCCGGAGAGCATGGACAGGTTCTGGAGTTTTTTGCCGGTTGGAGTGGCGAGTATCTTTATGTCCGCTTCGAGCGGATCCTGCCCTTCCAGTTGAACCCGGGCTTCGCCGCCGCTGAAAAGCCTTCTGAACAGATTCTGGAAGTTGATATTGACTTTATCGAACGTCTCCCTGAATCTGCGGCGCGCCTCGCTGTTTATCCGGTCGATAGTCTCTTCGAGAATATCGATTCCGTTTTCAAGATCGCTTTTCTGATCGGTTAGGAACTTGTATTTATCTTCGACTGTTTTTAACTCTTCGAGTGCGAGCATATTTACCGGTCCAAGCGAATCGAGTCTTGTGCGGATTTTTTCCGCCGATATGTCTTCAAATCCCAGCTGCTTAACTTCATCCGTTGCATGGTTCAAAGTATCCCGGCTTATTCCGGTCGGTTGCACATGCGAGTCCTCGATCAGCCTTCTATCTACTTCGCGCTGGCGTTCCCGCAGCGCGATTATTTTCGACTCCAATTCGGATCGCTTCTGAATTATCTCCTGTTTTCGAGTTTCGTTTACTTTATAGCGGCGTTTAAGCTCATCGCGCTGACGCTTTATACTGTCAAGTTCTGTCTGTGTTTCAATAGCTTTTTCAGTTTGTTCTCGCTTTTCCCGCTGAATCAAATTCAGTTGGTTGCCGAAATTTTTTACAGCCTGGTCGATTCTCTCAATTTCCGCATCGGTTTTGGCTATCCTGGAATCAAGATTGGCGCGTTCGGCTTTAAGACGTTCGCTATTTTTATTATGATTCTGAATCGTAAGATCGGATGAGTTTAACCGATCGTTCAATCGGGATATTTCTGCGGATAAAGCCGCGCGTTTTTCAGCGATCTGAATTCTGTTTTGCTCCGATTCGCTGAACTCTATTTCTAACGTTTTTCTTCTGGTGATTGTTTCGTCGAGAGCCGTTTGCATTCGATCGATTTCTTTATGAACGTTTTCCGGAATAGCATTATTATCCAAGGCTTTATGCATTCTGTTTATTTCCTTGTCCAATTCTTCCTGGCGGTTTTGCAAACGCTCGATGCGAGATTCGACTGATGAGATATCTCGTTTTATGTTCAGTCTTTTATCTTCCAGAGATTGATTTTTCCGTCTAAGTTCATGCAAAGCGCTTTCATTTTTTTTCAGATTTTCGTTTAATTCCTGATATTCCCGGTTATTTATTTCTAACTGCCGCATAAGATTATCAAGCTGTTTTCCCAGTTCCTCCTTGCGTTTAATCCATCCTATCTGAAAAGAATCGGGGTTGATTTTACCGGTAAAAAAGGTCCAGCCCGGTTCGAAGACGTCGCCGTTCAGGGTTACGATGCGAATTTCATTTTTCTCAGCCCATTCGATTAATTCCAGCATTGCTTTCCGGTCGGGCGCCAGCAGCGTCTTCCTGAGTCTATATTTTAAGAAATCGCCCAATTCGCCGTCATTGCCAATCGCTTCATCCGCCCAGATACGGGCGGCGCCATTGTCAGGCATTCCGGGTTTTTTATTTTCTACGTGGCGCTCGCCGGGAATTCTAAAGACAGCGCGTTCCTCGACGCCGATTTTATCCCAGGTTTCTATCAAGCGCTCGACGCTGTTCCGGTCGATTGAATCAAGAATCGGTTTCAACGCTGCAACTAATGCAGAGCGATATTTTTCATCGCAAATAATACGTTCGCTTAAGGCCGGCAATCTTCCGCTCTTCCGTTCCTGCTCTAAAGATTTCGGCAGTGATACTGCGGCGAGAGCCCGGGATTTGTGCGAGCTTATTTCAGTTTTTGTCGATTCGACTTCAGCCGTCTTCTTAGATTTTAACCGGTACGCCTCGGACAGCCGTTCCCGCAGTTTTTCAAGATTTTGCTGCTCGTTTTTGTATTTTTCGTTTTCCCGGTTTAGTTCAGCGTCCAGGTCAACTAACTTACGCTTAAGATCGTTTTTCTGGTTAATAATTGGCGCTAATTCCGTTTCAATACTTGCTCTTTCGTCCGATAATCTAATGATCTTGGTTTCGATATTCTTATTGTCAGTCTCCTGCCTTTGCAATTTAGCTTTGAATGAGTTCAGCCTGTTCTTGTTAAACTCTTCGTCATTTCTGGCGTCTTTTACTTTCTTTGATTTGCTTTCATAGTTTTTCTTAAGATTATCGAAATCGCTTTCTAAAGTTTGCAGCCTTTTTTTAGCCTCCATTGTTGTATTTCTAAGATCATCGAATTCGTCGCGGGCTTTTATAAGTTTTTGATTTGTCTCTTCTATATTTTCATCGATCTGGATAAATCTCTTCTTTGAGTTTTCCTTTTCCTCTTCTAAATATTTGCGTCTCTGCATCGCCAGCGCTTGTTCCCCGTTCATCTCAGCTTCCCGGCGGTCGATGCGTTTCAGGTTTTCCTGAGTTCTGTTGTAACGGTCGGTAAGAACAAGTTCATTTCCCTCAAGCGTCGTTATTTGACTGTTAATTTCGTCGATTTCGCGTTCTGTATTTTCCTTCTCTCGATTTATTTCATTCAGTTCTTCTTCAAGCGGCTCTCTGAACGATTGAATCTCGAGGCGTTCTTCGGCGAGATCGATTAAAATTCGCAGTTCCAGCGCTCTCGACAACGAACGATGCTTTTCCGCTCTGGACGCTTGCCTTTTAAGCGCGCGATATCGTTTTTCCGTTTCCGAATATATATCCTCAATTCTAACTAAACTGTCCCTGGTGTTTGCCAGTCTCCTTTCCGCGGCATTGCGGCGCGCCTTAAACTTTGCAACGCCGGCAGCTTCCTCGATCAACATTCGTCGAGCCTCAGAAGGACCGGATATGATGCCTTCAACCATTGAAAGTTCGATTATCGAATAAGTATTATTGCCCAATCCCGTATCAGCGAACAAGTCCATTATATCACGGAGCCTTGAAGGAGTTCGATTGATAAGATATTCGCTCTCGCCTGACCGAAACAACCGCCGCGTAATGGCTATTTCCGAATAAGGCGATGGCAGCAGATTCTTATTGTTCTCAATAGTAAGAGTAACTTCGGACATGCCGACCGGTTTTCTGAATTGCGTTCCGTTAAAGATGACCGATTCCATCCTCTCGGCGCGCAGGATACTATATCGCTGTTCGCCAAGAACCCATCTTATAGCATCGACAATATTCGATTTACCACAGCCGTTGGGACCAACAACAGCCATTACGCCGTTTCTGAATTCAATTTTTGTTCGCGAAGCGAAGGATTTAAATCCGATTAGTTCAAGACTGCTGAAAAACAAATGGCGCTTCTTTATGTTTGTTTAATGAAATTTTATGGAAAATATTACTATGTGCAATAAATAGTGAACAAACTACCAACTCGTTCCCACGCTCCTGCGTGGGAATGCATACTTAACAATA
>CAZWOY010000029.1:0-18715 GCA_964635255.1 uncultured bacterium | reverse complement strand
CAACTCGTTCCCACGCTCCAGCGTGGGAATGCATACTTAACAATAAAAGACCGATATGCATTCCCACGCTGGAGCGTGGGAACGAGTTAATGCATATTTCTATCATGAATCAACTTATTATTCTTATATCTTCTTTCAACTTGACTTTTCAATTTAATTTAATTAACTTTGTTAATTGGAATACAATGCCTGCTTTGAGTTGCTTAGATTCCAGGCGATCATTTACTCATGAATCGCTTTTTACAGTCGATGCATTGGCGAAACTGCCCATTTGCGGCAGTGTTCAATCGTTTCTGCTTCAGTTTTAATTCGTTGAAAAACCGACGGTCGAAAAATGCATTTAGTTGTTATTCTTTTCTTGTTAGCTTTTGTTCCCCAGGCTGTGAACGCTCAAATCATAAATGTTCCCGATGATTTTGAGACAATTCAGGAAGCTATTCGTGAATCGGAGCATGGCGACACAATTCTGGTTCAACCTGGACGTTATAATGAGTCCTTAGACTTTATGGGGCGTAGAATTGTCCTGGCGAGTAGATTCTTTACCGAAGGCGATGAACAATATATCGAAGAAACAATCATCGACGCTAATGGGCTCGATGATCGCGTCGTAAAATTCGATACAAACGAAAATGAAGAATCCCAACTGATTGGCTTTACAATCACCGGCGGCGATGGCAGTTTCGGCGGAGGAATCTATTGCAATAACGCCACCCCGGTTTTAACCGATCTTTATATTACCGACAACTATGCGTCGAGCAGCGGCGGCGGCGTTTACTGCACTGCAGGAGCTGCTCCAACGCTTGTTCGATGTTCGATAATAAACAACGCTTCAGGCGGTTATGGCGGGGGCGCTTACTGCCGTCGAGCAAATGTGCATTTCGAAAGGTGCGTCGTTGCATACAACGAATGCGAAGAGTGGGGCGGCGGCGTCTATTGCACCTCTGACGCTGAACCTATGCTTGTAAATCTAACTATTTACGGCAATGCCGCCGGAGAAGGCAGAGGCGGACTCCACGCTTATGGCGACGCTATGCCCACCTTAGTCAACTGTATTCATTGGGACAACGATCCGGGAGACATCAACGAAGATTTCCAGGTAACTTATTCGGATATGCAGGGGGGATATGACGGTCAAGGCAACATCGACGACGATCCGGAATTAGCGGCTCCCGAAGACGGCGACTTTGGATTAACCCGCGGCAGCCCGTGCATCGACGAGGGCGATCCCGATTCACCGGAAGATCCCGATGGCACAAGAGCGGATATGGGCGCTGTTTATTACGCCCAAACGCCCTTAATCGAAGTCGATCCGCGAGCGATCGATTTTGGCGAAACCAACGCCGGTTTATTTGAAGACCGTAACCTTGCCGTCTCAAACGAAGGCGCTGCAGCGCTGCACATCGAGAGCATCGAACTTGTCGCCGATGACGAGAGCTTTATCATTCTGGAAGGCGGCGAAGCCGTCGATCTGGAGGAAGATCAGGATCATATTGTGTCGATTCGGTTTCAACCCCAGCAGCAGGGCGAACTCGAAGCGTCGATTGTCATCCGGAGCGATGATCCTGAAAATGGCGAGCTAACCGTAAATCTTCAGGGCGTCGGTTTGGCTCCCGTACCGGATATCGACGTCGAACCGTTGGTTTTTCATTATGAAGAGACTGTCGCTCATAGAACCTCCACGCAGAATCTGGCGATCGTAAACGTTGGTCATACAGTTCTTAATATCGACGATCTTGAAATCACCGGCGATAACCCCGAATGCTTTTCAGTGGATTTCGACGATGAAATTCAGGTCGCGATCGATGAAGAGATTCAAATCGAAGTGAATTTTATACCCAGAGCGCTCGGCGAGTTGTCCGGCAGTTTGATTGTACACAGCGACGATCCCGATGAAGCCGCTGTCGAAATTCGGCTGAACGGAACGGGGATCCTGCCCGAAGAACACTACGATCCCATTGAAAACACCGGCGTTAATCACTCGCTGCTCGTTTTGGAAGCAACCATTAATGAGGAAGTATTGGGCGTCGGTTCGGAGATTGCAGTATTCACTCCGGCCGGCTTATGCTGCGGATCTGCTGTCTGGCTTGGAGCCCGCGCCGGTTTTGCCGCCTGGGGCGATAACCAGATAACCGAAGACGTTGTCGATGGTTTTAGAGAAGAAGAAGAGTTCGATTTTAGATTCTGGGACGCTGTGACAGAACAGGAAATCAATGCGGTTCCCGATTGGGTGCAAGGCGATGAAATTTATATGAACAACGGCGTGTCGGTGCTGAATCTGGCAGGTGAAGGCGGCGAACCTGAACCGGATGAGTTTGTTATCCATCTCGCAGAGAGCTGGAATCTGATTTCCGCTCCGCTAATCCCGGAAACCGACAACGTTATTGAACTTTGGCAGCCGGTTGTCGATGAGGATAATCTCGATCTGCTCAAAGATTATCTCGGAAGATTCTACTATCCCCAGTTCGGATTCTGCGGAATTCCCCGATGGGACTACCATCAAGGCTATCAAGCGAAAATCGTCGGAGAAACGAGTCTTGCGCTAACGGGCGAGTTCGTCGAAGAGGATGCGCCGATTCAATTGCCGGGCGGTTGGTCGATGGCTGCCTACTTCCCTGAAGCAAATGTCCCTGCGCCTGTTGCTTTTGCAAATATCGAGGACGATCTGTTGATTGCAAAGGATGGAATTGGACGTTTTTATCTACCCGCGTTCGGTTTCAGCAATATGGGCAATTTAGGGCGCGGTTTCGGCTATCAGGTGCAAACCGAAAATGCAGTCGAATTTGTGTGGAACGTTCCGAACTTCTTAAACAGCGCTGGAAATGAAGAGGTTCGCATCGATCCTCAGCATTTTTCTGCACAGCAGCCTACCGGAAAAAATATGTCTTTATTAATTGCCTCCGATGGCATTTTAGAAGAACCGGTAGAATTAGGCGTGTTTGCTTCAGGCAATATCTGTATCGGCGGGTGTATTTTGAATGGCGAGGGTCCGTGGGGTACGGCGCTGTGGGGCGATGACATGTCAACCGGTTACATCGATGGCGCAGCCGAAAATGAAGCGCTATCCTTCAGGATTTGGGCGGCAGGCAGAGAAGATAGAATCAGCGTCGAATGGATTCATGGAGACGGACAATACAGGACGGACAGCTTCGGTGTGATATCATTGTCTTCAGAGATTGAAAAGCCGAAAGACTATGTTCTTGCCGAACCGTATCCGAATCCATTCAATAGCTATACTGAAATCAAATTTGCCCTGCCTGAAGCCGGTTCTGTGAACATAACCGTTCATGATTTAACAGGCAGAGAAATTCAAACCATAGCCAGTGGATTCCAAACTGCAGGATGGCATAAAGTTGTCTGGAAGGCTGATGGGGTTGCCAGCGGCATTTATGTTATTCGAATGCAAGCGCGGGATAAAAACCACTTTTCCAAAGTATCGCTAATTCGATGACAGTTCAAACAATACTTGTTATTTAGCGTATTTATTGCTTTAATAAACAGAACATCAGCACATCTTTGAGTTTGACTTCAAAATTCAAAGGTGTGCTGTCGTTCTTTTTGTTTTAGATTATTTTTTCGTATATTGTTACCTAAGTTCCAAACTGTTTATACCCGTTTATCCTTCATTGGACCATACTTGGAGACAGGAATGTTAAAACTCCGTTTCGGATTGGCGTCGCTAGTATTCTTTCTGTTTATTTTGACTGGCAGCGTTTATGCGCAGCAAGTACAATATGACTTATTCGAAACAGAATACGAGTGGCTGGAAATCCTCGATATTGGCGATCCATTAGTCAATCTGCATAATAATGACTTTTTAGGACCTTTTCCCATCGGTTATCCTTTCCCGTTCTACAATGAAATTTACGAAGAAATCTGGATCAGTTCCAACGGTTTTATCGGTTTCGGTCCTGTCGAAGGATATGCAAGTTTTGAAAACCAGGAATTTCCAAACCGGATTACTCCAAACAATATTATTGCCGGATTCTGGAAGGATCTCGATCCTGAAGCCTTCTGGGCTGACGGCATGGTCTATGTTGGGATGCGGGACGGAAAGCGGATAATTCAATACGAAGGCGTTGCGGAACATAACCAGGACGGGCAAGCCCCGCAAAATACAATCACAATGCAGATTGTGCTTGAGCGCAACGGCGATATCATTCTTCAATATAAGGAAATCGGCGATGAATTCGATCTTGAAGAAGGAACAATCGGGGTTGAAAATCAAGAAGGAACTCAAGGATTTGTCGTAAGGCACAACGGCGAAGGCGCAGAAATTCAGAATGAAACGGCTTACTTAGTTTCATTCCATGGTCCCGGCAATTTTCTTGTCTGGGACGGCGGCGCAAACACTCCATCAGGATTTGCGCAGGCTGAGGCGCTGCGCTCGCTTGGACATACTGTCACCCACCTGCAGCTTAGATTTGGCGAGGAACATAGACTGCCTGAAAATCTAAATCAATATGAAGCGGTATTCATTAATCTTGGCAATTTTGGAATTAACGGCAGAGATTATCACACACTCACAGAGGAAGAGGGGCGGACGTTAGCCAACTACCTCGAAGCGGGAGGTTCGGTTTACTTAGAAGGATCGGATACGTGGAATCGCGACGAAGCAACCGAAGCTCATCCATTCTTCTTTATCGAAGGAGTCGATGACGGCAGCGGTTTGCTTGCTCCCGTAACGGGACAAGAAGGCACATTTGCCGATGGAATGGTGTTTGAAGAATACGACGCGGAAAACAACGATTTTGTCGATCATTTGAATGCTATCGACGATGCGGAGGCAGTCTTTACTTTTATCGATGAGGAAGATGAAGAAGAAGTTGTTGGCATGATAGCTTATTGGGGCGAGGAGTATAGAACCGTCGGCTGTTCTTTTGAGTTTGGCGGTTTGGTCGATGGCGACGACGGCGATAAGGAGGAGTTGATGAGAAATATTATCGACTTTTTCCGCGCCCCGCCGCCGGAATTCCCGCCGCCGCTGAATCTCAGCGCGACCGTCGGAGACGGCGAAGTCACGCTGCATTGGGATCGCCCGCGTCGCGTCGAACAATTCTTGAACCGGGATATTCTAAATATTCAAAGACACATAGCTCGCCTAAGTCAACCGCGAGACGGAAGCAAGCCCGATCCTGAAGCGAGGATGCGGATTAACAGGCTCAGAGACAGATTGGACGAGCGATTGGCGGAACGCCGCAATCTTCCTCGAAGAGATGAATTGCAAGGATACAATATATACTTAGATGAAGAGGAATACGATTTTACAAATGCTGAAAACTATGTCGTGTTCGACCTTGAAAACAACCAGCCCTATGAATTTTCAGTAACTGCAGTTTATGAGGATCCCAATGGCGAATCCGCTCCTGCGGGTCCTATAGTCGCCGTTCCTACATCTGTTATCGAACCGGGCTGGAATGAAGGATTCGAGCAATTTAACGGAGCTCTTAATCCTGTACCGGCGAACAATGGCTGGGAGTGGGGCGAGCCTGAGTTTGGAGCCGCGCATGGCGATCGCGCCTGGGGAACCTTGATAGATCGGCCGTATCCTGACAATGCCGTGTATTGCCTGTATATGCCCATTATCGACCTTGAGGAAGCGGAAGATAGAGTCTGGCTGAATCTCAATCATTTCATGGACGCTGAAGCCGGCTGGGATGGCGGCAGAGTGGAAATATCCATAGACGACGATCGGGACGTCTGGGAATTACTGACGCCGGCCGATGGGTATAATATGGAGCATGTGTTCGCCCTTGACGATGATCCCGGTTTTTCAGGCGTATTCGAGGATTGGGAAAACATAATGTTCGATCTGACCGGCTACATCGGCGACCGAATCAGAATTCGATTTGTATTCAAATCCGATTTCGGAAATTTCCGGGAGTATGACGGCTGGTTTATCGACGACCTCAGTATCGTTCAACCGGAAGTGGGAGCTCTTGAAGTTACGGCAGCGGACGATTTCAACGATGAAATAAGAATTCAGAATGCGCGAGTCGCCATTGAGAACATTGGCGCGGCAAATACCGATGCTAATGGAATTGCGCGCATTGAAAACATACCGGTTGGACAATATGAAGTTATAACCACGAAACTTGGATTTCTTCCTGACACATCAGATGCTGAAATCAGGGTCAACGAACTAACACAGCTTAATGTCTTTCTTATAAGATGGGACAGTCAATTAGTCGCCGAGCAGGAGGAGTTTGTCGAAGAGTTGAACTTTGACGATGAAGACCTGCAGATAGAACGTCAATTGACTGTCGTAAATACCGGCGGTTCGGAAACGACTTTTAAAGTTTTTATAGATTATTTTGTCGGTATGAACAGGGACGACGTCCGCCGCCGTCCTGTTCGAGTCGATCCTGAGCGCGATGATCCCTGGGAATTGATTAGAACTTATGATCTCACTGAAGAAACCGGCGAGCAGTTCTTCATCGGCGCGCAGTTTGTGCGGAACAATGGTCCTTTGGATTACAGACTGATTGCCGGCGCAGGCGACTTTCACAGTGGAGACTGCCGGTTTTATCAATATTCGCGTGAGGGCGATTTTATCGGACATGCGCCTCAGAATTACGGAGCCATCGTGGGTTGGGGATTGCGCGATCTCGCTTATGATGGAAGATATGTATATGGTTCGAATGGCGATAGAATCAGGGCGATGAATCCAATTACAGGCGCTCATGTTAATTCCTTCCAGGGAGCGCCTCTGAATATTAATCGAGCGATTGCGTACGCGCCCGAAGATGAGACGTTCTGGGTCGGCGACTGGGATGATACTTGGTTTAAGATCGATCGCAACGGCAATGTTCTGGATCAAAACTCTCAGCATGGATTGACCGGCGTAGCCGGTATGGCATGGAATCCTGTCGATCCCGACGGAGCTTATCTGTACATTCACAATCAGGAATCCGAAGCCGGCGGGGGAGCTATCTACAGGTACAATCCGGAAACTCGCGAACTTAACCGCCAGATGACAACGGCTGAAGAAGATGAAGGATTTGCCGGCGGGGCGTTCATTACATACCTTTACGATACGCATAACTACGCTTTAGGATGCGTCGTTCAAGGACCTGAAACCGATGTCGTCAAATTGTACGAAATGCATGAACGACAAAGCTGGCTGAGTATTGCGCCGACAGCGGGTGAAATCGACGGCAATGAGGGAAGACAGGATTTCACCATAACTTTCGACGCGACCGGTCTTTACGAAACGGTCGAAAATGCCAATATTGTCATTATCGATGAACGCGCGGGGGAAGAGCTTGAAATACTTTGTGAGCTGACCGTTTTGGGAGGCGCCGCTTCGTTGAGCGGAACCGTTCAGCTTAACGGCGGTGAGGGAGACGTAACCAACGCCGCTGTTTCACTGAACAATCAACTGTTTACACAACCGGATCAGGACGGTTTTTTCGAGTTTCCACGCTTAGACCCCGGAGAATATATACTCAGAGGAGCATTGTTCGACTATGCGCCGTTCGAGAGCGAACCTTTCGAGCTTGAACCGGGCGATGAAAGGGTTGAATTTGATTTTGAACTGAACGCCATACAAATGGGTTCGATCGGCGGCATGGCTGCCTCGGTTCATGACCAGGACATTTTTATTTCGGATGTTGAGATCACGGTTATCAACAATGAAGACGACCTCGACGTACTAACCGCGCAAACCGATGAAAACGGCGAGTATCTGATTGAACTTGAGACGGGAACTTACCTGGTCAGCGCTTACAAGCCGGAGTGGGGAAGAGAGGTGGCGGAAGACGTCCAGGTTAACGCTGAGGAATTGACCGAAGTCAATTTCGAGATGGACGACCGCCGCCAGGTGCAAACGCTTAGAACCGACGGCTACCACGACGACAGTATCGAACTTTTCTGGCTGCCGCCAGGAAGCGGCGGAGTTGGCATGGAACTGCGCTGCCATGATGGAATGCTGGCGAACGGAATTTATATGGTTAATCGAGGGGATATATTAGCCGCGAAATTCGAGCCGGAAGGAACCTACGATTTATTGAAACTTGTCATTTATACAATTCGTCGTCGAGACCCGGTCGGCGGTATGAGCGGTTGGCCTGATTGGGGTATGGATAATATTTTAGTTAAAGTATTCGAGGAAGATCCTGAAACCGGATTCCCAAGCGATATAATCTTTGAAAGAGTACTGGACGATAATCTGCGGAACGATGACAACGGCTGGGATTCGCTGTCGATAGACGATCTTAGGTTCAGAGAGGGGCCCTTCTTCATCGGATGGGAACAGGATCCAAACGACGACGATCATGAAGCTGTCGGGTTGGATGAAAATTACGACCATGAAGGCACAAGTTTTGCCATGTTCGACAACGAGTGGCGTGAATACGACCAAATTCCCGGCGATATGATTGTCGAAGCGCTTGTCTGGAGTCATGAAGATCAGGAACAGCAAGTCTTAAGTCACGGACTGGATCGCCGCAACATCCGCGCGGCCTCTAAGAAATTGTCACCGGCTGAAATTGCGAACTCCGTTATATTGAAAGATCCGGCATATCCAGGAGTTAAACTGCCTGAGTTCAACTATAACTGGAAGGACATTTACGACGGATTAAACTTCCCGCGGCGGGATCCTGCGGTTTCGTTCCGGGTATATGTGGATGGCGATGCACGAGCTGAAGTTGCGGCGGATGCGTACGAATGGATCCACGAGATCGGCAGTGAAAACGAAAACCGCGAATATTCTTACAGCGTCAGCGCTTTCTATGAGGATGGCGAGGACGTGATCGAAATTGAAGGGGTCGAATCCGATGGCATTGCAAATATGCCTCCGGGACAAGTTAGAAACATCGATTTGGAATCGGATGGTTTGAATTTCACTATCGAGTGGGACGAACCATTGTGGAATCATGACGGATCGCCTTGTGTGGATTATGAGGATGGCGGTTGTGAAGTTTACTTCGACGGCGAACTGCTGGCAACCGTCGAAGCTCCTGAAACGATTTATGAAGGACAGATTCAGGAAAACCAGCAGGGCTGGCATACTTTAAGCCTGGTTGCATTCGATGAAGTTCCCAATCGCGGGATCCCGACGGATATAACCGCTCCATTCGGGCGCGCCATCGTATATAACTTCGAAGTAAATACGCCTGTTTTCGAAGCGGATCCCCGAGGAGGCGCCTGGGAGAGATCGCGGTTTCTGCGTAACGGACCGGAAGATGCGCACTCAGGACGGTATGCTTATGGTACGGATCCGGACGACGGCGAATATGAGGATAATTGCGATTGGACTATAACAAGCCTCGATGAGTACTATGTGGAGTCCGAAACCGCTCGGCTTGAGTTTTATCATTTTCTTGACGCAGAAACAGGTCATGACGGCGGACAGGCATTAATTAAAGCCAACGACGGCGAGTGGGAGCTTCTGCATCCCGAAGAGGATTACACCGACCTGACTATTGCCGGGTTAAACAACAGACCCGGCTTTACCGGCAGGACAAACGGCTGGGAACTTGTGACTTTTAATCTTGCCGAATACGAAGGCGATCTAGTCCAATTCAAACTCCGTTTTGCTTCGGATAACACTATCCATAACTATCCGGGATGGTATATCGACGATTTTGTGCTTTGGGGCTGCAGCACGCCGGATTATGCGACCATAGCCGGAAATGTGCGGGATCAGAACGATCAACCGGTACCGATGGTTAGAGTTACGGACGGCAGGATAGCAGATATTACGGACTTTAATGGCAATTTCACTCTGGATAGCGTTCTGCCCGGCGATATCGTTTTAAGTTTCACCCGAAATGGGTATCAATCGACTGAGCGGGAGATGGAAGTTGAAGCCGGTGAATTCATCGATCTTGACGTCGATATGATCGGGGCAAGAATCGGAATAGATCCAGAACAATTTGAGTTTGAACTCGGTGGAAACGACGCGCTTGACGTCGATCTGCAGATTTCCAATCAAACGGAAATCGATTTGCCTTACTGGATTAGAGTTACAACTGATCCCGAAGCGCTCGACGTTGACCGGGGTCCGCGCCGCGCGGATGATGCAGCCCGGTGGCAAGCGCCGCGAAGAGACGATCCGTGGGATATTGCCTTTGAATTTAATCTAACCGAGAATACAAACAGAACTCGAATCATGGGCGCTGAATTCGCGCATGATCGATTCTATTTAACCGCTGCGGATCCATTAAACAGTCCGGTTGTGCTTGTACTTGACTGGCAGGGCAGCCAAATCGGTTCATTCGACCAGCCGGTTGAACCGAGAGGCTGGGGATTGCGGGATCTTGCCTGGGATGGCGAACTGTTATATGCATCGCAGGATGACCGGATTTACGGTTTCGATCGCGATGGAGAGTTGGTTTCCGAACAAGCTGGCGCGGATATTACTTTAAACCGCGCGTTAGCTTATGATTCTGAACAGAATGGATTCTGGACGGCGGAATGGAACAGTCCCTGGTATTTTATCAATCGCGACGGCGAAGTCGAAGTCGCCTGGGATGGACACGGACTCGAAGGCGTATATGGAATGGCTTTCCATCAGGAAGATCCTGAAAATTTGTACCTTTACGCTTTAAATCTTGAAAACGATGGCAGTACGGGAATTTATCGCGCTAATCCGACAGCGGAAGAACCGGTAATTGAGAGAGTCGCCGAAGTCGATGGGGCTCCTACAGGATGCTTTATCACAAGCGCATGGGATTCCGACAGATGGATTATTGGCGCGGTTACAGCTTCTGGAGGCAGCCAGTATCTTACAGGTTTTGAACTTAACGGTCATACCGGCTGGCTTAGCGTCGAGCCTGCCGGGGGCGTCTTAGAAGCGGAAGCGAATGAAAATATTGAACTCAGGATCAGAGTTCCGGGTGAAGCTGAAGAAGACGAGATATATACGGGTGAAATCGCGATCCATGTCTTTGGAAGCGTCGTCGTTTCAGCGCCTTTCGAAGCGAATATCATAGAGGGATTCAGACATTTTGACGCTCCGGAAGAAACTGACCAGTTCCATACCATCATTGTCGAATCGGCTCAGTACGGCGACAGATCGCTGCCGGTTGGGAGCGAGATAGCGGCTGTTACGCCTCGCGGCGATATCGGAGGCGTGCTGCGCTGGGTCATGGCGCCGGGGGAATTTCGCGCCTACCGATCAAGAAATGGATTCCAGAATGGAGATCATTTCGATTTTCTAATCTGGGTATCTGAGACAGACAATGAAAGAGAACCCGTTGTCGAATTGGTCGAGGGCGATCGTATTTTCAATGTCGGCGGTGAGACAACCTACCGATTCAGTATGGCTGTTCCATTCAACCATCGCGTTGAATTAAATCGCGGCTGGAATCTGGTTTCCACAAACGTCGATCCTTGGGATCCTTCCTTTGAAAGCGTTTTGAGCGATGTTAACGAGGACGGAAATCTGATTATCGCTAAAGACGGATTCGGTAGATTCTGGTGGCCCGAACATAATTATAATGGCTTGGACGATTGGAATGTTTTAGAAGGCTATCAGTTGAAAGTAATCGAAGAGGACCGGTTTACCGCAACCGGTGACTGGGTCGATCCTGAGACGCCTATCGAATTGCTTCGCGGTTGGAACATGATAAGCTATCTGCCTGATGAACCGATAGACAGCCGCATTGCGTTAGGCAATATTCTTGAGGATATCGAGATTGCTAAGGATGGATATGGCCATTTTATGGTGCCGGAATTAGGATTTTACGGTCTTGGGATGATGAATCCGGGGCTTGGATATAAGGTCAAAGTAAGGGAAGCAGTGGATCTTGTGTATAATATCGATGAGGAAAATGCCGCTGTTTTAGCCCTGGCGGATTCGGACAAAGGATTAGCTCCCACCGGATCTGATATGAGTCTTCTGATTGTTCCAGCGCCTAACTTTGTTTTCAAGAAGGATTTCAACATCGGCGTATATACTGTTAACGACAATAGGCTGATTGGAAGCGCTCATATCGATGAACTGCCCGCCGGAATTATTCTTAGAGGCGATGATATAACGACAGAAGAGACCGACGGAGCATTGGAGCAAGAATTTTTCAAAATTGTGATTGAGTCCACAGCAGATGTTGATAATTATTTCGTAAAATGTAAGTGGGATGAGTTAAGTTTTGAAACCGATGGACTTGTAATTGCTGAAATAGCAGATTCAAACTTAGAATTGCCGCTGAGTTTTAAGATTTCAGCAGTTCATCCAAATCCCTTTAATGCACGGACTTCGATTAAATTCGGCTTGCCGGAAAATACGATTGTCAGCGGCGCTATCAGCGATGTTAACGGCAGAATAGTGAAAGATATTGCAGCAAAAGAGTTTTCTGCTGGTTGGCGCTCGATAACAGTCGATGCCGCCAATTGGTCGAGTGGAATATATTTAATCGAATTATCCGATGGCAGAAAAACCGAAATCAGGAAAATAGTCCTGACTCGATAGATTGGGCAAGACAAGTTATTGATGGTCTTTTCAGGGAAAAAGGCTATTAATTGTTTTAAGGTAAAATTTTGATAAAAAACACTCGATCTTTGTAAGATTAGCAATATTCGTAAAAAACCGCGAGTTTTAACATAGATTGCTTTTGAAGGTTTCTTTTCTGAAGCAAGGAACATATATTTACACGTTTAATAGTGTTATAACGATAATACTTTGGTATTTGGGTGGGAGAGGTTGCCCGAATAAGATAATCGAGCAAATTCATCCATTAGCCAATAGTTCAGGGAGGTAAAATGCAACTAAGTAGGCTATCGATTTTTTTGTTGTTTTCAGTTCTGCTTCTTGCTGTTGCGCCGTTAACGATGGCGCAAGATCCGGAACATTTTGATTTTCAAGTAACTGATAACAATATGAGCGTTTTGATTCTCAGCGCTGAACTTGATGGAGAATCATTAGTACATCTTGATGAGATAGGCGCTTTTACAACTGAAGGCGTATGCGCCGGCGCTGCAGTCGTAGAAGAGGATTTTCCGGATAGTCCTGTAGGTATGGCTGCCTGGGGCGCGGAACAGGGAGAGGACAACGGTTTCAGTCCGGATGAAGATCTTGGATTCAGGTTTTGGCAGCGTGATACAGATCGCGAATTCGAAGCCGAAATTGTCGATGCGAACGGAGAACCTGTTTATACAATTAACGGCTTTTTAGTCCTTAGCCTTGCAGCTCAAGCTGGGCCGGAAGTGCCTGAAATTCAAGTCGATGCGGAAGGCAACGAATTCGGTCCTGTTCGTGTAGGACAATCGGAAGACTGGATGTTTACCGTAACGAACGCCGGTCGCGGCGAGTTGATCATCGACCAAATGGATATTACCGGCGATGACGCTGATTATTTCATGGTTAATTTCGATCAGGATGTTACCCTTCAGGCAAATGAAGAAGCCGAATTTAGGGTCACTTATGCTCCTGAAGCTGAAGGTGAGCATAGCGCAACGTTAACGATCCACTCCAATGATGAACAAAATGAAAACGTTGAGCTGGCGCTAACCGGCAGCGCACAACCAGCGCTTCCGCCGACGATCCGAGTTGAACCGGAAAACATTGCTTTCGGCGATGTGATTATCGGTGAAAACCGCAATCGTATTATAACTATTTATAATGACGGCGATGAAGCTCTCAACGTCGATGAAGTGACTGTAGATAATGAAGTCTTTACAACAGATTTCGAAAACGCTATCGAGATTTCCGCTCAAGGATCGGCTGAATTGGTCGTTACATTCGAACCGGAGGCAGAAGATGTTTATCAGGCTGACGTTTCGATAAATTCAAACGATCCTGAAAACGAAGTGGTTCAGGTACATGTTTCCGGTCGCGGTACGGAAGAACTCCCACCCCCGGTTATCAGCATTGCCGAAGTCTATGAACGTGAAGACGATGGTCAGACTTTCTATTTTGCCCCCTTCTTCGGATATGTGCCGATCGATGGTTCGAATACAGTTCGATTGACCATCCTGAATGAGGGCGAATCTGATTTGATCGTTTCCGATGTTGTCAGCGATAATGAAGCTTTCAACGTAGAATTTAACGAAGATATCAGAGTCAGACCGCAAGATCAGAACTGGTTTGTTGAAGTTGACTTCATGCCGGGTCAAATTGATCTGTACGAAGGCGTAATAACCTTTATGAGCAACGATCCCGACAACGAAGAATTTCATATCCAGGTTCGCGGAGTCGGCGGCGAAGATCAGGGGACCCACTTCCAGTGGTACGTAACGCCGGACAACCATAATATATTAGTTCAGAGCGCAACGCTTGACGGCGAAGCGCTGGTCGAAGGCGACGAAATCGGAATATTTACGCCTGCCGGAGTCCTTGCCGGAGGCGGTTCCGTTGCTGACGACGGTAGAATCGGACTTGCCGCATTTGGCGATGATCCTGAATCTTTGGTGATCGATGGGTTTGTAGCCGGCGGCGAAGATCCGGGAGAAGAATTTCGTTTTAAGGTTTGGGATGCGGACGCCGATATTGAAGCTTGGGCGGCAATTTCCGAAAATATTAACGACGGTCCTGAAGGTTTTGTCGTCAACGGTTTTACAGTAGTCAGATTTGAAGCTCAATCTGGCGATCCTGAACCTCAGATCTATCTGCCGCGCATTAGGCATTATTTCGGTCAAGTAAGATACGAAGGTCAAAATACTGCTGAATGGACATTTGAAATTCGCAACCGCGGCGTTGGCGATCTTGAGGTCGAATCGATTGAATCGGATTTCGACGAATTCACGACCGATTTTCCTCAGGATGGAGCAACCATCCAGCAGGGACAGATTCTTGAGGCGCTCGTTACATTTGATCCTACAGTTGAACGTCGCTATGAAGGACGTTTGACGATTAATTCGAACGATCCCGATCATCCTGAGTCTTATGTCGATGTAATTGGCGATGGCGTGGTAAATCCGCAAAATCCAGCGATGACTATTCCAGATAACTATTTCTATGGCGTCGTTCATCTGAATGACGAAATGGAATATGTCCTTCAGATTATGAGCACGGGTCAAGCAGATCTGGAAATTCAAGATATAGTTTACGAAGGCGATGAAGCTTTTGTGAATAACTGGCCGGATCAGATCCAGTTAATCGAACCGGACGATTCCTTTGATTTGACCATAACTTTTACGCCGGAAGAAGAAAGAGAATACAACGGCGCTTTTACCATTTTCTCGAACGTCGATGAAGAAGGAACCGTATTTCCTGTGAGAGGCTATGGTTTGGATTCCCCCGACCATTTTCTCCATTTAAATACCGGAGCCGGTCATACGATTATCGTGGATGAAGCTACAATAACGACACTCCAGGATAATACACTTCCGCTTTATCCCGGCGACGAAATCGCCGCATTCACAGAAGACGGCTTATGTGCGGGACATATCGTAATTGCGGATCAGGAAGAGATCGCTTTCGTGGCATACGCAAATCAGCAGGATAACGATTTCATGGACGGTTTTACTGTCGGTGAAACGTTCATGTTTAAATTCTGGGATTCTTCTACAGATGATGAATTAGACTGTGAGATTACTTTTGTCGAGGGTCCCGAAGAATTTGCCATGAATGGCGAAACGCACGTCGAGCTTATGGCTGAAGCGCAGCATGAAGAGCCGATGGTTTTTGCCGAACCGTTCAACGAGGAATACGGCGTTACCGTAATCGATTTTGGAGCTGTGAAGATCGATGAAGCTGCCGAAGGGATGCTGACAATTGTTAATATCGGCGGTGATAACCTCATTGTCGAAGAAGTGACTTCTGATAGAAATTCCTTTGTAGTGGAATTTGAACAACAAGTCGAACTGGAGCCAGGCGCTGAAATTGAAGTTCCGGTAACATTTACCCCGGTGGCAAGAAACTCCTACCAGGCTGAGATTACGATTCATAGCAACGATCCGCACGAGGATGGCTACGTTGTTTATGGAGTTGGAATCGGTTCTACGTCCCAAGGGCATTTTGTCGGACCGATTACCGGTGAAAATCACAGCGTCCTGATTACTGAAATCGACGTCAGTGGAGCTCCGCCATCAGTGGGTTCAGAAGTCGGCATCTTTACACCGGCTGGTATATGCGCCGGCGTTGGCGTGGTTGAAGAACCTGATGAAGCGTTAGGCCTTGCAGTCTGGGGCGACGATGCGAATACAGAATACCTGGTTGAAGGATTTGTTCGTGATGAACGCATGACCCTGATTTATTGGGATCATGGCAGCGATGAAGAATATGAACCGTACGTCGAACAAATCAATCAAAACGGCGACGTCATAGCTGAAATTCCGCCCGACTGGGAAGCTAACGGTTTCTCGACGCTGCGAATGAGCGTAGAAGGCGTAATGTCGATCGTCGTCGAACCCGCTCCGCCGATTGAAGTTGACGAAGGAGATGAAGTTCAGTTCACTTTGACGCTTCATAACGCGGAAGGCGATTTCGATTACGAATGGTTGAACAGCGACGAATATGATAACGTTCCGGAGAATGCATTTTCCCACGAAAACAATGTAGGAACATTTGAATGGGAAACTGGCGAAGGCGACAATGGCGAATACAGATTCATGTTCCGAGCTTTTAACGAAGATGACGATGAAGTGCGCACTATTGTGACAGTCACTGTCGGAGATCGCAATTGGCCGCCAGGCATTATCGATCAGGATTTGGTAGATGAATTATTCCCGAATGGTGTCTTCTCGGTCGATGAGGATCAGGATCCTGATCATCGGAATGAAATTTTAATTGTCGATCTTACGGACATAATCGGCGATCCCGATGGCGATGATCTTGGTTTCTGGATTGATGAAGATGTGGAACTCGATGAGAATCTCACGCTAAATATCGTGAATCAGGTTTTATATGTTGAAGTTACAGAAAACTGGCATGGTTTACAGGAAGACATTGTTATCATTGCCGATGATGGTCAACGCGATAACGAATTTAATCAGCAGGGTCGAAATGTTCGCAGCGCCGCTTCAATTGAAGATAGTCCTTTAGCGTCGCGTACCGTCAGACGCGCCGGTCGAGTTATTGATGCCGGCATGGAAAGGATTCCCCAACGCGATGCGCAATATGCGTTTGAATTCGATCTGCGCGTAGCTTCCATTAACGACGCTCCACTGGCCGATTACGAATCCGATCCGGAAGCGCAAAACGATGTTATTGTCGTTCCCGAATTTACGGATCTGACGATAAACTTTACGGCTGACAACGTCCCGTTTGAAGCCGATGAGTTTGAATGGCAGATGGATCGCGACGACCTTCCCGATGAAGCCGAATTCCAGGACAATGGAGACGGAACGGCAACGCTTACCTGGTCTCCAGGAGCTCAAGACGGTAGAGATGAACCGTACACGCCTGAATTTACTGTGGACGATGGTCAGGATGAAAATAATACCACAACCATCGCGCTTGAGATTCGAGTAACCGATCAAAATCGGGCGCCTGTCATTACCAGCCCGGAAGAAGGTCAAGAAGAAGAAGTAAATGAGGGCGTGGAGTTAACGATCGATCTTGAAGCAAATGATCCTGACGGCGATGATATAGTATGGCTGATATCTGATCTGGGCGGATTGCCGCGCGGCGATTATATTCAGAACAACCAGTTCGTCTGGACGCCGGCATTCGATGACGCTCGAGAAGAGCCTTACACGCCAACAATAGTTGCGGATGATCAGCATGACGAGAACAATACCGATCAGGTAACGATCAGCATAACCGTAAACAATATTAATCGTGAACCTGAACTTCGTGTAGAACCTGAAGATAGAGGTTATGACGAAGATGAAGGCAGGTTGTTCCTGGCTGACATGTTTGCCGTATATATGGATGCGGACTGGAATGATGAAAACTATCCGCAAGATCCGGAATTTGTAATCACTCAGGATGTCGATGACCTTCATCTGTTGTTCGAGAACGACACGCTCTGGGCGGAACCGACGCCGAACTACAATACTGCGCAGGAAGAAGGCGGTCGAGTCGAAGTGGGAGTCGCCGTAGTCGATCAGGAAGAACCGGCGTTGGCACAGATGTTCTTTGTAACGATTAATCCGGTAAACGATCCTCCGGGACCGCAGGGCGGCGGTGAAGATTTCATGCTGGAAACGCCTGAAGACGGTCATCAGATTACTTATGCAGACTCAGCGAGCGCGATTAACTTTACCTGGACTGAAGCAACGCAGAACCAATGGGAAGTCGATGAGTTAACTTATGTGTTTGTCGCTTACCAGGAAGGAAACGATCAGGACAGCATAATGGTCGATGGACTTGCTGAAACGGCTTATGAGATCGAAGAAGCTCTTCAGGTTGCGGAAGAATTAGGCATTCTTCTCGATCAGCCGCAATGGGTAAACTGGCGAGTCTGGGCAACGGACGGCGAATACTTCCTGCTGGCGTCGAACGCTTCATTCCGTTTTCAGTTGCCGGCGTTAGGCGTCGAAGACTATTGGAATGCAAGTATTCCGGACGTCTATTACATGAAGCCGAATTTCCCCAATCCGTTCAATGCCGAAACGACGATTCGGTTCGGATTGCCTAAACCAGGCGAGGTTTCGGTAACGGTTTGGGATATGCACGGCAGAAAGGTCGCCGGTTTGGTTGAAGGCAGGCATGAAGCCGGCAGGTTTGCCACTGTCTGGAATGCAAATGGTTTAACATCCGGAATATACCTTATTCGGATGGAATCCGGCGAATTCAAAGCGATGAAGAAAGCTGTTTTAGTAAGGTAAATCCTTCAGCGCTTTATCTTATAGAAAATCCCTCGTTTCCTAAACGGAAACGAGGGATTTT
>CAZWOY010000028.1:0-18723 GCA_964635255.1 uncultured bacterium | reverse complement strand
CCAGTGCGCTCCCGTATGATCGAGAAGGCAGGCAGGGACGCCTGCCCTGCCAGAGAAGTTTATTTTCATGTTGCGTGGCGAAGCTCGCTTATATATACTTGACAAATAAAAAATAATTAATTAGATTTTTAAGTCTTGATGTTTTCCCGCGCCCGTAGCTCAATTGGATAGAGCGTCTGGCTACGGACCAGAAGGTTTGGGGTTCGAGTCCCTACGGGCGTACAAAGCTGCCGGTCACAATCGATTTTTACCATTGAGCTCTCGAGGCTTTCCCGAGAGTATTTTTTGACAACTTGCCCAAGTTCTTTTTTTTCTTGCTTGGCATCACCGCCTCAGCCGCGCTTAGGTATAATTTTTGCAAAATCCACTAAGAAACGCGCATTAGAAGTCATTTTTATGCAAATTCTTCCATCGATTCCGCTTCATAAATGATTCATTTGCGTTTTGGAAAATCTTGTTTTAAATTTAGCTATATTTGTACCTTTTTAAAGGAAATTCGTAAACCAAACCGCTTTATGCGCTTAGCGCTGAAGGAAAACAATGTTCGACAACTTAACCCCAGTTCAGAAATCGACAAACGAACAGGACGCCGGCAAGGATCCGAAAGTCGAAGAAAAACTGGACACAGAAGAAAAAACAAATACGGAATCAAACGATTCTGCACAGAAAATGGAGCAAACTCTACAATCAACTGCGACGCCTGATGTTTCGGAAAAGGAACAAACGCCGCCCGAAGAATCAACAGACACAGTAATTGAAGAAGCCATAGGATTAGTTCGTTATGATGATGAACTAGAAGAACTGCCTGAAGAGATTATCATCGACCTTGCAGATCTGGTCGAAGAGGAAGAATACACTCCCGAAGAACGTTTAGAATTAGAAAAACGTTATGTTGAATCCATCCGCGATTTTAAACCGGGCGAATTAGTTGCCGGCAAAATCGTCTCGATAGGCGAAAGCGAAGTTTCAATCGATATTGGCTTTAAATCCGAAGGCAGCGTTTCGCTCGAAGAGTGGGACGATCCGGATAAACTGGAAATAGGCGATGAAGTTGAAGTATGCATCGATAGTATCGAAGGTTCGTCAGGCACATTAGTCCTGTCTAAGAGAAAAGCCGAATTCCAGCGGACCTGGGAGCGAATTAATGAACTTTATCAATCGGGCGAAATGATAGAAGCGGAAATTGTACGCAGAATAAAAGGCGGTATGGTCGTCGATTTATTCGGAATCGATGCATTCCTGCCCGGTTCTCAAATCGACGTGCATCCTGTCAGAGATTTCGACGCGCTTGTTAATGTCAAGATGGATTTCCGCATTATCAAAGTCAATCATGCCCGCAAGAACGTAGTTCTTTCTCATAAAGTGCTTGTTGAAGAAAGCCTCAGGGAAATCCGCGAAAAAGTTTTATCCGAACTGGAAGAGGGTCAAGTCGTCGAAGGCGTTGTCAAGAATATTACCGATTTCGGCGTATTCGTCGATCTTGGCGGCGTCGATGGATTGCTGCATATTACCGACCTGTCATGGGGCCGAGTTTCTCATCCATCCGACGTCGTCAGTCTGGATGAGAAGATAACCGTCAAAGTCTTAAGCTACGATAAAGACAGACGCCGCATCAGTTTAGGCTTGAAACAGCTTAAAGAACATCATTGGGATGAAATCGAAGTAAAATATCCGATCGGTGAAAAAACAAAAGGAAAGGTTGTTTCAATCGTCAAGTATGGCGCTTTTGTCGAATTGGAAGAAGGCGTCGAAGGCTTGGTTCATATCTCCGAGATGAGTTGGACCCAGCACATTAAACATCCTTCGCAGATGGTTAATATCGGCGATGAAGCCGAAGTGGTAGTTTTGAATATCGACCGTGACAGCCGAAAGATATCACTCGGTATGAAGCAGATTGAAGCCGATCCGTGGGAACGCCTTGAACAAACTTACCTCCCGGGAACCACTCATAAAGGAACGGTCAGGGATCTGGTGCCGTTCGGGGCCTTTGTTGAACTCGAACCCGGAATAGATGGATTGATTCATATTTCCGATCTTTCCTGGACGAGGAAAATCAGGCATCCCGGCGAGATCGTAAAAAAGAATCAGGAAATTCTTAATTTTGACAAGAATGAACGACGAATAGCGCTCGGTCTGAAACAACTTGAAGAAGATCCGTGGGACAGCTTTGAAAAGGCCTATCCAATTCGCGCAAAAACCGAAGGTTCCGTAATTCGGGTTCTGGAAAAAGGCGTGGTGGTTATGCTGCCCATGGACGTCGAAGGTTTTATTCCGAACTCGCAACTGGGCAAATCGATATCGGGAGATAACAAAAAAAGTATCAAGGAAGCCGACAACCTCGAACTTGAAGTTATCGAATTCGATAAAGCGAATCATCGCATTGTGCTTTCGCATGCGAATATCGAGAAAACCAAGGAAAAGGCAGCGTATTCAGCCTATCAGGACAACGCTGAAGAATCGCGGACTACGATCGGCGACATAATGCGCAATTCAGCTAAACCCGGGGATTCGCAAAAAGTCCTTGACGCCGAGAAGCCTCAAGAAACGAAAAAGGACGCGGAGCAAGGCAAAGCTGGAAAAGAAAAGGAAAAAGCGGATAAAAAAGCCGAAGAACGGACAAAACAACCAAAAGCTGAAAAATCATCTGTAAAAAAGGACCCGGAAGTAAAAGAAAAAACAGAAGAAAAGAAATCCGAAACCGAAGCTAAAGACGAGGTAAAAGAAGAATCGCCGGAGATTTCCCCCGAAGTCGAAATGAAAAAAGAAAAAACTGAGGAAATGAGCGCTGAAAAAGAAACCGGCGAAGTAGAGAAAAAAACGGTTGAAACGGAAGATAAAGGTCTTTTGAAAGCCGAAAAAACCGATGAAACCGGCAAAGATGAGGCTGGTAAAAAAGAGGAAGCCGCCGCAGGCCCGTCAGATTTGAAAAAGGACGATGAGTCAGTCGAAGCGAAAGAAGCGGAAGCAAAAGCTGAAGTGGAAGCGGAAGCGGATGTGAAAACTGAACCGCAATCTGAGACCGAAGTTAAAACTGATGCACTAACAACTGAAGAATCAGAAAAGGATAAGTCGGATAAACCTGACGAAACAGAATCCAAAACAGATGCTGCACCAGATTCACAGGAAGAATCGGAGTCCGTTTCTGAAGAATCCTCAAAAAAAGAAACCAATGTCGCTGACGGCGGTGAGTTAACCGCAAATGAAACGAACGAAGCGAAATACGACACAGGGGATGCCGATACCGCAAGCGAAGACTTGAAAACAGAGGATTCAAACGAAGAAGAAAAAGTGAGCGAGGAACAAAAATAGCCTTCGGTTGTAAACTTACATTTACGTCCAACTCCAAATTACTGGGAGTTGGACGTTTTTTTATTTTTTACTACTGTGTGCATTAAATAATTTACATACTCCTTGCTGAATATAAACCAAAACTCGTTCCCACGCTCCAGCGTGGGAACGAGTCGGTAATTTGTACACTATATTATTGCACTTGGTAATATGAGAAAACGGAAAGCAAAATATCTTACATTAGGCTGCAAATTAAATCAATCGGAAACAGCCCAAATGAAAGAAATTTATCAAAATGCCAATATTGCGGATCCATTGGAAAATAGTGAAGATCTGCCGGATTTAGTCATAATTAACGGCTGCGCCGTTACTCAGAAGGCGGCGGCGAAATCCCGGCAGCTTATTTCCCGGATGATGCGGGAATATCCCAATTCGAAAATAATAGTCGCAGGCTGCATTGGCGAATATGACCGTGAGTTTTTTGAGCGGACTGCGGGAGTCGATTATGTTTTAGGCGTTTCTGATCGCTTCAACGCTGCCTGGTGGAATGATATTCCATCGACGAATAAAGCTGAAATCGAAATGAAGATTACAACTCCCAAATTAGAAAGAGCAAGACCTTTTCTAAAAATACAAGATGGATGCGATTTTGGTTGTTCTTACTGTATAATTCCAAAATTACGCGGCAAACCGGTTAGCATGCCTCAAAATTCGATTATTGAAAAAGCGCGAAAACTCATTGCCCAAGGCGCACAGGAAATCGTCCTTACCGGCGTCCGTATTGGAGCTTATGGATTAGATTTTAATAATAATTTCAGTTTGTTACACCTGATCGAATTATTATTAAAAATCGACGATAACGTCAGATACAGACTTGGATCAATCGAGCCCTGGGAATTGACAAAGGAATTGGTCGATTTGGCTGCAATGCATCCCAATGTGTGTTCCCACTTGCACATTCCATTGCAGCATACACAATCAAAAATCCTCCGCCTCATGAATAGACCCGAAATTGGGAAAACTGCAGATTTAATGTTTTATGCAAAGGGAATCAATCCCGATTTAGGTCTGGGAACGGACATTATTGCCGGATTTCCCGGGGAAAAAACGACCGATTTTAATCGCTTGATTGAGAATCTAAAAAAACTGCCACTGACTTATTTACATCCGTTCAGTTTTTCAGCTCGAACCGGGACAAGGGCGGAGCATTTTTCAGATATTGTCGATACAACTGATGTAAAAGAAAGAGTCAACATTTTAAAAACAATCGGAATAAACAAAAAGCGCGAATTCGCTCATTTACAAACCGGCAATATACTGAGAGCTATTCCGGATAAACCGAAAGACAACCGGAAATTTGTGAAAGCCGTAACTGAAAACTATTTGCATTTGAAAATCAGAAATACAAATCTGGAATATGGAAAAATCGTCAAGGTAATGGTAAAAACTGACAAGGATGGCGATGTTACAGGAGAAATCGTTTGAAAAAAGGTTTTTTACCTCGTTCCCATGCTCCAGCGTGGGAACGCATATCGACCTTATGTAGTTAAGTATGCATTCCCACGCTGGAGCGTGGGAACGAGAGGAAACTCTTTTTACCTCGTTCCCATGCTCCAGCGTGGGAACGAGAGGAAACTCTTATTGATATTTTTGCGCAACTAAATGCAATAAATGCATATTATGTATTAAAAACCTTGACTTTGACTTTTCTTTACCGTATAATATAGTGAACGTAATGGTGAAGTATGCTGATGGGTTATACTTCGCAAAATCGAATGCACAATGATATCGTTGCAACGCACTGCCAACCCTGATTTTCTCATCCATAGGCGTGAACTACGTGCAAAATTCATGATCAAAAGGATTTTCCTTTTATTCAGGTAGAAAAGCAATGTTTAAAATACGTGCAAAAAACAGGACGAACTCGAGGCTAAAAGCGCCACGCATAATGTATGGCGCTATCTGGGGAGTCTTTTTGGCGCTCTTAACCCCGCAGTTGTTTGCCGCTGTAGATATCCTTGACGAATACCAGACAGGAACCTGGTATGCGGCTGATACTACCTACAATATTTACACAAATATTTTAGTGCCGGTAAACGACACGCTAATCATTGAGGCTGGAGTAACTGTCAACTTCCGCGATGACTATGAATTCACAGTGCATGGCACACTGCTCGCTATTGGCGGAGCTTCCGACTCAAGCAAAATTCGATTCTTGCGCGAAATTATTGTTCCCGTTCAGGATTGGGGCGGAATAAAATTCTATGAAGGCAGCAGTGGATCAATTCTAAGCAATTGTGAGATCAGCAATACATTTGAAGCAATTTATTGTAATTTTTCTTCGCCGCAGATTACGAATAATACAATAAGCGCTCGAAGCCGCGGAATCAAATGTTTCAATGGTTCATCGCCCTTGATTAGCAATAACACGATAAATGTAACCGGCAATGATGTGCAAAACCGACATGGAATTTTAATTGAGTCATTCTGCAATCCAACGATAACAGAAAATCGCATTGAAGTCATTTCAAATTCAGTTGGCAGAATTTATGGCATTGTCGCCTATAGCGACTGCGCGCCGATAATCAGACGCAATTGGATCGAAGCTCGATCTCTCAACGAATCTTATGGCATATTGACCAGCGAGACGTCAGGATTTGAAATCGACCACAACATTATCCGAGTCAACTCGCCCAATGCAATGGTCGGCATAAACTGCCTTCTCACAACGGTTCTCCATATTTATCACAATGATATTCATTTAATCGAATCCGCTTCACTGGCGGTGGGCATCAATGTAGAAAACGGTTCGAGAGTAAAAATTTCGAACAATATTGTGATAGGAAACGGTTGGAGCACAGGCATTCATAAAGCGGACAACGGTCTAGTCGATCCTGAATCCGGCTATAACGATCTCTGGCTGCATCAGACAAATTACAGTGGATTAGAGCCATTTGATACGGATATTGACGCCGATCCATTGTTTAGAAATCTCAATAATGATTCCGAAAGCTGGGAGGATTACGAGATTACATGGGCGGGCTACCCAAATAACGATAATACCAAATCGCCCTGCATCGACGCCGGCAACCCTGACATGCCCCAAGATCCTGATGATACTATACCTGACATAGGCGCACTGCATTTTGAACAAGAACCTGTAGAAGCGCCGCCGGAACAAAAAAGTATTGCGCCTAATGATAAAAGTTTGCTGTCCGCTTTTCCCAACCCTTTTAATGATGCGATTAACGCTGTGATCTACGTTAATCAGATGCAAAATGTAACAGTGAACATTTACAGCCTTGAGGGTAAATTTATAACAACGCTTTGGGACGGATTTTTAGAAACGGGAAATTATACCTGCCATTGGAATCCAAATGATGACATCCCTGCGGGTATTTATTTAATTCAGGTTAGTTTCTCAGATAATTCGACCAATCTGCTGAAAAAGGCGATTTATCTGCCATAAGACATAGCGGGATTTAACGAGAAAAAAAAAGGCCGGAATTTAAAATTCCGACCTTTTTTTGTATAAAACTATACTTACTCTTCAAGCTTGAAGATACATTCAACCGGACATACTTCGATACATTGCGGTTCATCGAAGTGTCCCTCGCACTCAACACAGGTATCCGGATCGATTTCAAAGAATTCTTCTCCTTCGAAAATCGCTTCTACCGGGCATTCAGGTTCGCATGCTCCGCAGTTGATGCAGTCTTCATTGATGTATAACGCCATTTAGTTATCCTCCTTGAAAAACTTTCAATTTATGTCAGTGGAAAATTCCTCAGTTCAAATCCGTGTTTAGAGGATTATAACCACATTCTAAGCTACTACTCTTCGCGAATTTCGGCTTCTCGTTTTTCGAGAAACTTATCGATGTTCTCGACGTATTTGTCAGTTTCCTTTTGAATGACGTCCTGCAATCTATGAGATTCATCCTCAGAAATATTGCTGGCTTTCTCCTCGCGTTTTACAAATTCATTCGCTTCCCGCCTTGCATTCCGCACCGATATTCTCCCTTCTTCGGCGAATCGCTTAACGATTTTTATCAATTCCTCTCTTCGCTCGCTCGTCAGCATTGGAATGGGAATGCGAATGATATTGCCGTCATTCTGGGGATTCAGACCAAGATCGCTGGTCATAATTGCCTTTTCAATGTCCTTGAGCGCATTTTTATCAAAGGGCTGCACGACGAGAAGCCGCGCCTCGGGCGCCGTAACATTGGCAATCTGTCTCAGAGGCGTCGGATTGCCGTAGTACTCGACTTTAATGTTATCGAGAAGGTTCGGACTTGCTTTGCCGGTTCGAATGTGCATCATCTCGTTGCGAGTATGCTCGACGGCATTCGACATTTTCTCTTTAAACTTTTTAAGGATATCGTCACTCAAGATGAAAACTCCTTTACAATCGTTCCTATTTTCTCACCGCAAACAATGCGCCAAAGATTGCTATGATCGGTGAGATTAAATACAAGAATTGGAATTTTGTAGTCTTTGCAAAAAGTAATTGCGGTTAAATCCATAACTTTCAATCCGCGCTTAATTACTTCCATATAATCCAGCTTGTCAAACTTGACAGCATCGGGATGCACTTCCGGATCCTGGTCATAGACTCCTTCGACCTTGGTTCCTTTTAGTATTATGTCCGCTGAAATCTGATAAGCGCGTAACGCTGCCGCGGTATCGGTAGTAAAAAGTGGATTGCCTGTGCCGGCTGCAAAAATTAGAATTCTTCCTTTTTCGAGATGACGGATAGCGCGGCGTCTTATGAAAGGTTCAACCATCTCCTGAATATGGATGGCAGACATAATCCGGGTTTCTTTTCCACGATTTTCAAGGGCGTTCTGCATGGCAAGCGCGTTAATTACCGTAGAAAGCATGCCCATATTGTCCGCAGTGATTCTCTCATATCCCGCTTTTACAGCTTCTGAACCTCTAAAGAGATTGCCGCCGCCAACTACGACGCACAGTTCGACGCCCGCCGATTTGACTTTTTCCAGCTCATCGGCAATTTTACCAATAAAATCGAAGTCAATGCCGGATGATTTATTCCCTTTTAAAATATCGCCTGACAACTTGAGAATAATCCGGCGAAAGACTGTCTTTGCCATGTTAATCGCCTAATGCGTAGCGAGTGAATCTTCGCACTTGGATATTTTCTTTTAACTTGCCGGCAATTTCCAAAACCACATCACTGACCACTTTTTCGGCGTCTTTTACGAATGCTTGCTCCAGCAGACAAGTTTCCTTAAAGAACTTTTCCAATTTGCCTTTGGAGATTCGTTCGATTATTTCCGGAGGTTTTTTTTCCTCTAACATCTGCTCTTTGTAAATTTCCATTTCGTGATCTATTTTTTCCTGGGGCACATCTTCGCGCTTGACATACAACGGATTTGCCGCAGCGATTTGCATGCACAGGTTATGCACTAAGGTCTGGAATTCCTCTGATCGCGATACAAAATCCGTTTCACAATTTACTTCGATTAACACGCCAATTTTTCCGCCTGGATGGATATAAGAATCCACCAGTCCTTCACCCGTCGAACGTCCGGTTCTTTCCTCGCCTTTGGCTATGCCTTTCTTGCGCAAATAATCTATTGCTTTTTCAAAATCGCCATTTGACGCTTCTAAGGCTTTCTTACAGTCCATCATACCCAGACCGGTTTTCTGCCTTAATTCGGCGACGCTTTTACTATTTATCTGACTCATCTTTAGTTTCCTTTTTTACGCTTGGTTCCTTGTCCTTCGTATCTCTTTTGCTTTTGTTTTCCCGAAAATCTTTCTTTTTATCTTTGAACTTACGTTCCTGTCTCGGTTTCGGCTTGTCTCCCGGTCTCGATTCTCTCGGTTCTCTTGGCTTGGGGCCTTTGCCTTCATGATCGCCGCCTTGTCTATCGCCGCCTTGTCTGTCGCCGCGATCTCTCGGTTTCCGGCGTCTTCGGGATCTTCTTTTCGATTTATCAGGCGGAGGCGGAGGCGCAAGTTCCTGACGATCTTTGGCTTCCTTGTCTTCTTTAACCTTTTTGCCTTCTAAAATTGCATCGGCAATCGTTCTTGTTATCAGCCATATCGATTTAAAGGCATCGTCGTTCGCCGGAATCGGATAATCGATAATATCCGGATTAGTATTGGTATCGACGATCGCGAATATCGGTATTCCTAATTTCCTCGCCTCGGCAACAGCGATCGATTCCTGGTTCGTATCGACTATAAAAACGGCGCCAGGAACTCTGCGCATGTTGCGAATACCACCAAGAGTATGATTCAGTTTTTCTCGCGATTTCTGTATCATTAACTGTTCTTTCTTGGTAATTTTCTCGAACGTACCGTCGGTTTCCATCTTTTCGTAGGCTTCCAGCGTCTTCACACTTTTACGAATTGTCGAAAAATTAGTCAACATTCCGCCAAGCCATCTATAGGTTACATAAGAGCATTGCGCTCTTGTCGCCTCGTCCTCAATAACCTCCCGCGCCTGTTTCTTGGTTCCGACAAACATTATCTCTTCGCCGGAAGCGGCTATTTTCGCTATTGCGTTGCAGGCGTCTTCAATCAAGACTTGCGTCTTCTGCAAATCTATCAGATAGATGCCGTTTCGAGCCATAAAGATATACGGCTTCATTTTAGGATTCCATTTCTGGGTCAAATGACCATAATGGGATCCTGCCGCTAAAAGCTGATCGATTGAAACTCGCGGTTCATTGTCTCCCGAAGGCATTTGGTTAGCCGTCAAAGGAGTTAGATCTTTCGATTTATCGTTTTGAATACTGGAATCGCTTGCGGGCACCAGGTTGTCCATACTTTTTCCGTTCCTTTTCTCGTGGATCTCTTGTTAAAAATCCGTTTTTCCTTAATACAACTCGAAACTCAGGATCTAATTTAATTAAAGCCCGAGCCATACCTAATTTCATGGCGTCTGCCTGAGCAGACTTTCCACCGCCATGAACTTTAGCGATTATGTCGTACTTCTCCATCCCCCCGCAAAGTATCAGGGGCTGCTCGATAATCATTTTGAGGGTATCGCGGTTAAAATAGCTCATCAGGTCTTTATTGTTCACGCTGATTCGACCTTTGCCTGGTTGCAGCCATACCCTCGCTATCGATGTTTTACGCCTGCCTGTCGCGTAAAAATTATCTCCCTTCAAGCGCTACCTCAAAATATGTTAGCTTTTTCGAATAACAAATCAGCTCTAAAATACAATTCAGTATTAGAACTTTCTTACTGTCAAACATTAAACGCTTCCATAAGAAAGCGGTTTTGGGCGCTGAGCCTCATGCGGGTGTTCCGGTCCTGAATAAACCTTCAGTTTCTTAAGCAATCTTCGACCCAGCTTGTTTTGCGGAAGCATTCCCCATACGGCTTTTTTTACAACCGTTTCAGGCTTCGATTCCATCATCCGCTTGAGCGTTGTGGTTTTAGCGCCTCCCGGATAAGTCGAATGCCTGAAATAGGTCTTCTGCTCTAATTTGCGACCGGTAAATTCAAGTTTCTCGGCGTTAATCACAACGACAAAATCGCCTGTATCCAAAAATGGCGTAAAATTCGGTTTATGTTTTCCACGCAGGACCCTTGCGATCCTGGCAGCCAGTCTGCCGAGACGCATACCTTCCGCATCGACAAGCGCCCAATCTCGTCTAATATCCTGCTGTTTAGGAATATATGTCTTCAATGCATCTCTCCATTTTCTGTAAATTTCAAAATATAATTCTTCAAATTCGATAAGTCAAGTTGTATAAAGGATTCAAATGGGGGTTGGGTGATAAATGGGGTAAAGTGTAAACATAAGTTTATCAGACCTGATATATAAACAATAAATCTGTCACTCCGTCATTGCCGCGAACCAGGCTGTTCGGGAATGCGTATTTGGGCGTCTGCTTGCAGATGAGGGCGTCTGCTTGCAGATGAGGGCGTCTGCAAGCAGACGCCATTCGCGGAAACTCTGCTTCGCGGGAATCGTTTTACCTATAAAACATGCCTTCGAACCTAAAAATCTTCCATCTCAAATTCGTCGTCGCCATTCCTCCCATTCCGCTCTTTCTTGAAATTATTAAAATTATAAGTCAGCGTCAGCGTAACAAAAGGCGATTCGCGTTCGAACAGGCTGTATTTCTCGTAGTTCTCGCCGGTCGTGGTCGATTCCCGCTTGCCGGTATCGAAGACGTCGCGAATCTGCAGCGTCGATGATAAAACGTTTTTAATGAACTCATAACGCAGCGCGAGGCTCGACATAAAACTGCCTTCGGTTTCACTCTGCGCCCTGACGGAGGGGCTTCGATAGCCGCCGCTGAACTGAACTCGCATCTTTTCGCCAAGCTTAAAATCATTATTGAACCGGACGTTCCAGGTAAATGACTCCCTTGAAAAATCCCGGCCGTATAACTCGCCTTCGACTTTGTAATGAAACAAATCGTAGAACAAACGAGCCGTCCAGAATTTAAATAGGCTTAAATTCAGAGAAAACTCCGCTCCAAGTGAACGATCCTCGCCCACGTTTTCCGTCGAGTTTAACGTGATATTTTCCGAATATACGCTGCGAACGCGTTCGATTTTATTTTCAGTCCGGCGGTAAAAAGCTTCGGCGGTGAACGTGTTAAACCGGCTGAGCATATACTGATAGCCAAGTTCATAAGAATCGATGTACTCCGGTTTCAAATTTGGATTGCCCACGCGGACATTATACGGATCCATCCAGGTCTCGAACGGTTCCAAATGCCATCCGCGCGGACGGTCTATGCGGCGGGTATAGGAAGCCATTATCTGGTTCCGGTCGTTTAATTCAAAAGACGAATGCAGCGATGGGAAATAATCCCAGCGATCGATTTTAAAATCGCCTTTGCCGTCCGTTTCGGTGACTCTGTAAGTATATTCGCCCCGCAGTCCAATTTGGATCCCCAGCCGGTTAAATTTATTGGAATACTGCGACCAGAGTGCGCGAGTGTCGCGAGTGTAGATCGAAAGATGGCTGTATTCCGGTTGTAAGACATAACGATCCGCTTGAAGGTCGAACTCATAATATTCGGTCTCATCCTCCGAATTTTTGATGCTGCCGTCATACCCGGCTTCAAACTTCGATTCTTCGCTGAACGGCTTCCGATATTCCAGTTCCATGTTGATTCGGTAGCCAGGACCCTTCTCGGTCGTCTTCCGGCCCTCGACCATAGCGCCTGCGCCGTTATACAATTCGCTGATCGATTCCTCATCGCCGCCGCGGGTTCCGTAGTCGAATTTTGCGATAAGCGTATGATCCTTCCCAGCAAATTGATGGAAATATGCGAAATTGCCGGAATAGAAATCGCCGCTCCTGCCGGATGGATTTTTACTTGTGTATTCTTCGGCGTCGCCGGCGGGATCCTCCCACTCGACAAAATCGAGCTCGCTGCTATGTTCGTGGCTGCGGCTGCCGATTCGGATACCTAAATTAACGACGTCTTTCTCCGTCAGGCTAAACTCGCCGGATCCGCGCACTCCCATTCGCTCCCCGCTGTGAGAACGGTCGCCGGAAGTATTGACATACAGCGTTCTATCGGGAAGGGTCGTTACGCTGCGTTCGGTTTCGGTTCCGGGCCAATTTCTCCGGTTGTAGTCGGCGCCGAGTGTAAAGCTGTACCAGCTATCGCGGAAACTGACAAAGAAATCGCCCCCGTATCTATCGTGCAAACCCGCGTTAGCGTCGATTATGCCGCTGACGCCGCTGAATTTATTCTCCTTCAGGATAATATTAATAATTCCCGACACTCCGTCCGGTTCAAATTTCACCGATGGGTTGGTAATAATTTCGATATTTTCGATGGAACTGGCGGGAATTTGCTGCAGGACGTCGTTCGGATCCATCAGGGACGGAACGTTGTTCACCATTACCGTAAAGCTGGAGCTGCCGCGCAGGCTGACGTTGCCCTCGATATCGACGTTAACCGACGGGGCGTTTTCGAGAACGTCTGTCGCGGCGCCGGATACCGAAGTCAATTCTTTATCGACGTTGATAACCTTTTTATCGATCTGAAATTCAACCAGCGGTTTTTCGACGGCAACTTCAGCGCCTTCGAGCATTATTTCCGTTCTCGCAAGCCGTACATTGCCCAGATCGAGTTCTCGCTTCGTCCTGCCTAAGGCGATTCCATCGATTTTTTTGTCTTCGAATCCGATAAAACTGATTTTAGCGAAAAAGCGCCCCGGACGAACGCCTGTGATTTCGAACCTGCCGTCCGAATCCGCAGCCGCTCCGTAAAGCTGCGACGAGTCCCGTTGAGCATAGACGACGACGTTGGCATATTCGACCGGTTTCCCGGAAACATCATCGACAACTCTCCCAGATATCCTCCCCCCGAATCCTTCCCGCCTTTCCCCCCGCGGAGGCTGCGCGAATGCGCCATCGACGATGAACAACAGGGTCAGCAGCGCTATGAAATGACGCAGGTGCATCGATTCTCCTGAATTTATAACGTTTTCCTAAAACTATGGATACGTGGTTTGTTCTTTTTATGTTGTAACACGGAAAACCGGTAAAACATTCCCAAATTAAACGTGAAAACAACGCATTTAGAAAAAAAAAGCAAAAATTAAGCGCGCCATTATTTTTAAAATTCGTATGATTAAATTTGCTTTCTTTTACGAAATGTATTATTTTCTGAAAAAAGTCGCTGTTCGATTTTCGCAAAATCTAAGAGTTAATTAAGGAATTGCAGTGAAAACAAAACTCACAATAGGTAAATTAAAGAAAGAAACCGCAGTATTTTCAAAAAGCGAATCCGTCTGGGATGAGCCTGCCCTTTATAGCGTAACAGATGGGAAAAAAGTGGGTACATATCTTGAACATAAGCTCATGGATTATCTGAGCGAGAAATATGAGTTTGCGAGAGGATGCTCCGCATCGGGGATAGACTTTCCCAACTTGAATGTAGATATTAAAGTAACAAGCGTTAGGCAACCTCAATCCTCCTGTCCTTTTAAATCCGCAGAAGAGAAAGTATATGGCTTGAATTGTCATTTATTAGTATTTGTCTATCAAAAAACAGATGATCCCATTAAAAACACAGCCAGGCTTGATATTAAACATGCAATTTTCGTCGATAAAAAGAGAACCGCAGATTATCAAACAACAAAAGGCATTATAGATATCTTGAATAATGACGGAAATAAAGACGATATACTTGCATTTATTACTGAAAGGAATTTACCTCTGGAAGATATCGGCGCTAACAATTTGGCTGAAAAAATACTTAAAATTCCGCCCAAGCAAGGTTTTCTAACAATATCGAGCGCTTTGCAGTGGCGATTGCACTTTACAAGAATTATCCAGGAAGCCGAACAAGTTACAGGTATTTCAAGAATACGTTGATCGATGCCCAAAAAAACACTTGAAAAATGGCAATTCGGAGATTTTCAGACGCCAATCGAATTAGCGAGAAAGGCCGTCGAAGCGCTCAGAAAAAATCACAATATAAATCCCGATATTGTTATCGAACCTTCTTGCGGCAAAGGAGCTTTTGTGCAAGCGGCATTGGAAAGCTATAAAAATTCTTATGTTTTAGGTTTCGATATTAATCCCAATTATGTCAAAATAACTTGTGAAAGAATAAAGGCAGCCAAATTTGACAATCGCGCCGCTATCGAACAGACTGATTTTTTTAAGAACGACTGGAAAAAACGTCTATCGGAAAAACCAGGATTTATATTGGTTCTTGGCAATCCTCCCTGGGTGACCAACAGCGAACTTGGAACGCTTTGCAGCGCAAATTTGCCTGAGAAATCGAACTACCAGAACCGGCGAGGCGTCGATGCGATCACCGGAGCTTCTAATTTCGATATCTCAGAGTACATGATAATGCAGAATGTCGAATGGCTGAACAACCGCTCCGGCGCGATCGCGATGTTGTGCAAATACTCGGTTGCACGCAAGATTATGAGACAATTGAGACAAAATCGGGAGAATCGCTTGTGGGGACATATTTATTTTATAGACGCTAAAATGCACTTTAACGCTTCGGTGGAAGCCTGCCTGTTAGTCTTAACCAAAAACGGCGGGAATTCCGATTGTGAAGTATATAGCGGTTTAGACTCAGCCAAACCTTCGTACGTCATCGGTAAAAGAGACGGGATAATTGTACGCGACGTCGAGAAATATGAGAAATGGAGTCATCTGCGCGGATCCGGCGGCGATTACCTCTGGCGAACGGGAGTTAAACACGACTGCGCAGCCGTTATGGAATTAGAACCGGTGAATAATGGCTACAGGAATGGCTTAGGCGAATTCGTCGATTTGGAAAATACATATCTCTTCCCATTGCTAAAAAGCTCAGACATTGGCAATGGTCGAACAGACGCCTGCCGAAAGACGGTCTTGACGCCTCAGAGTTATATTGGCGAAGACACGCGGAAAATATGCTTAAGAGCGCCCAAAACATGGCGTTATTTAATGGAACATCGAACGTCCTTAGATAAAAGAAGAAGTTCGATTTACAAAAACAAACCGCCGTTTTCAATTTTCGGGATCGGCGAGTATTCGTTTAAAAAGTGGAAAATCGCCATTTCCGGGCTTTACAAGAAACTTCGCTTTACTTTAATTGGACCGATAAATGGAAAACCGGTATTATTCGACGACACCGTAAACTTTCTTTCTTTCGACAATGAAAACGAAGCGCAACTCATATTTAAAATCATCAGTTCAGAACCGGCGATCGAGTTCCTCGACGCGATAATTTTCTGGGACGAAAAGAGACCGATAACAGTGGAAAGGTTAGGAAGACTGTCGATTAAAGGGACCGCCAAAGAGCTTGGACTCATGGATGAGTACATGGAATTTAAGCGACTGCCTTTATTCAAGGATGTGTGCGCTTGATTTACAATTCGGGATTGTTTATTTTCCATTTAGCATACGGAAAACAACGAAACTATTATGAAAAACATATCCGACGCGGTTGAACTCATGAAAAACATGAGCCGCGAAGAGCGGTCGAAATTAGCGCGTATCTTAGCGGAACAGGAACTGCCGCCCATCGATGTACATAAGCTATTCGAAAATGCCGCCGATGACCGGTCGATTGAGGAGATCCTGATGGAACTGGCGAAGGAAGTTCCTGAGGAAGAATGGGAGAAAGCGCTTTCGGATTTGAGTGAGAATTTGGATTATTACCTTTATGGCTCTGAAAAAAAATGAGAGTGGTCCTTGCAGATACCTTATATTGGATTGCAATATCAAATTCGAAAGACCGGTGACATTAATCTCGTGGATCTTTCCTAACCGGATTTCAATTATATCAAGAGCGAAACGATAAAAAAATACAGTCTTACGGATTGTATTTCTATGAACACAATGAAGCCGGTTTCTATTATGGATGTTTTAACCAATGATAGGCATTTTTCCCAAGAAGGTTTTAATGTACTTTTAGATTCATAAATGCACAATGAAGGATTTAAAGCTTTTGAAATTGAAATGAAAAGAATCCCAGCCAGTTGGGGGCTATCAGCCTAATCAACTACTTCCACACCCGCTCACCCCAAGAAAAATAAGAAAACACTTGCACTTTCTTCAAAACCATTATAAATTAAACCATTGAAACTTTTGCTTTGTTTGGTTCCCGCTAATTGCTGTCCGTTGAAGGAAATTTTAAGGAGATTTATTATGAAATCGCATGGTTTTGGTTTCTTTCTGCTTGTTTTTGTTTGTTTTGGAATGTTGAAAATACTGCCCGCCGATCCGCTGCGCGGTTGGCCGACGCCTCCGGATATTGTTATTGAGCCTGACGGTATCGAGGTTCGGATGTTTAACGGCGAAGTTGAGGAATTTACAATTAATATCAGCAATGAAGGAAGGCAGCGGCGGGCTTTCAACATCGATCATGAAGAGATCGGAAACGATCGACCGCAGGCTGAAGGCTTCTATGCCATTTTTCAAGACCAGATGGCTTACGGCTGGTACCGTCGCTATTTTCCACAGCAGGTGGAACGCGGTGAATTCGCCTTCTTTGAGGACGCGGATGACTGGAACAATGAGGATTTTGAAGACTACGACGCGCTGATCGTTGCTGGAAACCGCCAAAGCGAAGCATACTACGCCGCGTATCGGAATAACTATGAACGGCTCTGCGAGTATGTCGAGAACGGCGGCGCGATGTACATGGAGACCGGCTATCGCGAGTGGGAGGATCCGATTTTAGCTCCCGGCGATATCACTTGGGAGCTGAATCCTGACGGCGAAGGCAGGATCGTCGTTTCGGATAATCCCGACGACGAAAACTACAGCCTGCTTGCGGAATTAATGGGCTGGGAAGAAGGCGGGAGAATCGCCGGAAACAGCTTCACCCACAACACATACGACCGCGCTCAATTCGAACAGCATGAAGCTGTCGATTGGTATCAAGTGCAAGTCGAAGGTTGGAACTCGGGCGATCCGGCAATCGTCTCATACAAATTCGGCGATGGCGCTGTTGTCGTCGCCGGCTGTCCGGTGGGTTATCACTGGCGGCATCAGCAAATAGCCTGGGGCCGGCATGGCGAAGAATTGCTGTCCTACCTGGGTGAATTATCCGGAATCCAATGGATCAGCTACGAACCGGATGAGGGATTTCTCGATCCCGGTGAGGAAACAGAAATAGTTCTGACTTTGGATGCAACCGATTTAATTGGCGGGGAATACTCCGCGATACTGCACTTTCACACCGACGATCCCGACAATCAGGATATCGAGTTTGTCGTCGAGATGCGGATTCCTGAACCTCTATGGTTCCCGTTGCGCTGGCCTGAGGCTTGGGGCTTTCCCGACATCATAGACTGGAACCAAGCCCGCGAGGACATCTTCACCGGCGTACCCTACCCATTAGAAATAATCGTCGCAAACGAAGGAATTGACGAGCTGGCAATTGAAGAAATCTTCTGCGATCATGATTATTTCACAACCAATATAGAATTGCCGTTAGAAATCGATCCTGGCGCTGAAATTGAAGTTGAACTTGTATTCGAAGCCGATGAGGACAATCCGGGAGAATATGAATCAATCTTTGTATTCGCAATCAATGATCCCGATGAAGAGGAACTGGAAGTTCCGGTTCATGCGGCGGCGACAGCGCCGCCGGTTATTGTAGTCGAACCGATGGTCATCGAAGCCGAATTATTGAGTGATGTTGTGGATTTTGAATTCAATGTTGCAAATAACGGCGAGGGAGAATTGCGTTTTCAAGTCGAGGTAGAAATTGTTGCAGAACCAGAAGAAAATGATGTAGAAGGCTGGTTTGCATTCGACCGGGATGAGTTAATCTTGACTGTAGATACGCGAGATTTGATTAACGGTATCTACGAATTGGCGGTTCATTTTATGTCAAATGATCCACAAAATCCTGAAGTAACCGCCAGCGTTCATTTGGAAATAACCGGCGTCCCCGAATTAGAAATCGTTTGGGAAGAAGACGAAGGATTTCCCGATTTAATCGATTGGAATGGAAT
>CAZWOY010000027.1:0-18806 GCA_964635255.1 uncultured bacterium | reverse complement strand
GTCCCTGCCTGCCAGTGCGTCCCTGCCTGCCAGTGCGTCCCTGCCTGCCAGTGCGCTCCCGTAGAATCGAGAAGGCAGGCGGGGACGCCTGCCCTACCGGTGGAATTATTATTTTCCCAATAAAACAGGTAAAACTATTTTATTTCTTTTGTTAAGATTGTTTTTCAATGTTTTAGGTTGCTTTTTGATTTGAAATGTTTGATATTGATTAGTTTTGGTTAACACACAATTTCAGGAAGTTTAGCTAAGGAGATGCTTAAATGCGAAATCCCGACAATAAATTAGCGAACTCCATATCACCCTATCTGTTGCAACATGCGAATAATCCAGTAAACTGGCATCCTTGGGGGCGTGAAGCCTTCGAGCGAGCTCGAAGGGAGGAAAAACCTATTTTCCTCTCAATTGGATATTCGGCATGTCATTGGTGTCATGTGATGGAACGCGAATCGTTCAATAATGTGAAAATCGCTAATTTCCTTAATGAACACTATGTCGCTGTAAAGGTCGATCGTGAGGAGCGACCGGAAATCGATGATCTTTACATGACCGCCGTGCAATTGTTAACGGGAGCCGGCGGTTGGCCATTATCGGTGTTCTTAACGCCCGATCTTAAGCCATTTTACGGCGGCACATATTTCCCGCCGGAGGACAGGTACGGAAGACCGGGCTTTACGCGCGTTTTAAGAGAAATTCTAAATTTCTACCGGAACAAACGCAGACAGATCGATAAAAAAATCGACCAGCTCATGCGCACTCTTTCCTCAACCAACGCAAAGGGAAGAGCTCCAATGGACTGGCGCGAAGATCAGGTCGATAGAACCGTCAAAATTATCGCTGAAAGCTTTAATGAAACAAAAGGCGGTTTTGGACCTTCGCCGAAGTTTCCATCGACAAGTCAGATAGATCTACTGTTGCGCCATTACTACCGGACAAAAGATCCGCATGATTTGGAAATGGTTGAACTTACCCTTAAAAATATGGCGAGAGGCGGTATGTTTGACCATTTGGGCGGTGGTTTCCATAGGTATTCCACGGATTCGGAATGGCGTATCCCTCATTTTGAGAAAATGCTGTACGATAACGCGCTATTAACGCACTCGCATATCAACGCATTTCTGGTCACAAAAGACAACTTCTATGCCGACATAGCCAAACGCACCCTCGAATGGGCGCTGCGCGAAATGGCGGATGAATTAGGCGGATTCTATTCGACCCAGGATGCAGACACTGAAGGAAAAGAAGGCCGATTCTACTTATGGACGCGGGAAGAAATCGACGCCGCTCTCGACAAATCGGACGCCGATCTGTTCGCTGACGCCTATCAAGTGACCGAAGAAGGCAATTATCAGCGCGGGCGGAATGTTCTTCACTTGAGTTCAGATCTCGAAGAGATCGCTAAGCGTCATTCACTTACGCTGAAAGAGCTAAATACAAAATTAGCCAAACTGCGCGACAAAATGTTCGATATCCGCGATAATCGCCAATTGCCGTTAATCGACGACAAAATCCTGACAAGTTGGAACGGTCTGATGATAAGCGCTTTATCGCGAGCTTACCGAGTACTTCAGGACGAAAAATTCCTGGACGCTGCGATTAGCTGCGCTGATTTTATCATCCAGAAGATGTGGAAAATCGAACGTCTGTATCATTGCTATCGAGCCGGTTATATCGGCATTGAAGGCACGCTGAAGGATTATGCATTCCTCCTGGACGGACTAATCGAGCTTTACCAGGCGGAATTTAATCCTGAGCGACTCGAAGTGGCGACTGAAATCGCCAACAAAATGATCGAGCTGTTCTGGGATCCAAATCCAGGCGGTTTTTATGAAATCGCCGTCGGAAGAGTCGATATCATCAACCGCGCCAAACATGGGCATGATTCGTCCGTTCCGTCCGGCAACGCGATAGCCGCTAAAGCTCTTCTGAAACTATTCCAGATTACCGGCATTGACAAATATATGGATTATGCTGAGCAATCGGTAAAAACATTCGTTCCCTATATGCTCTCACATCCGACCATCCACCTGCGGTTTGCAGCCGTGATCGAAGAAATGAGCTCGCCGCCTCAGCAGATTGCTATCGTCGGAAATGGCAGAGGAAAATCCGGATTGGATCTGGTTAAGGAAGTCAATTCCCATTACCTGCCTAATGCAGTTCTGGCATATTCTCTGAAAGCAAATGGAACCGATCTTGAGTTGTTGAAGGACCGGAAAAGTCTTAAAGGGAAAGCGGCTGCATATTATTGCCATGATTTCATGTGTGATGAACCGGTTGTAAAAGCTGATGATTTGCGCAAGAAATTAGTCGGTTCGGATCCTGCTGAAGAAGAAGAGAAAGGATCCAAAAACAAAGGAAAAGCTAAAAAAGAAGCTGTCGCCGAAGTGAATGATACTGCCGATGATGAAAAAGAAAAGGAAGATAAAGATAAATAGCTGCTTGACGCATTTTCTAAATCGCTGTTCAAAGACATGCGTTTAGTCATCGATGCGATTTAGATTGTTGTCAGTCTGCAATTGCATCAATTTACCTTTAGTTTTTCCATTTTTAGTTTAGAACGAGAATATAGTGCGAGTTACTAAGTTTAGCATCTTTGTTCGATATATCTTTCCGGCTCTTTGTTTAACGCCCTTCCTGGCATTCAGCGTTACCGCGCCGGAAAATTATTTTGATTTACCTGCAGAACCGCCGCAGGTTTTGCAGGTAAACGGCGCGATTGCGCATAGTCATTATGACTGGCCGCCCCCCATTTCTGAAAGCGCCGCCATAAAATCCTGGCAGACTTTTTCCTACAGCAATACCGGCTGCCTTGCCGCCGCTGTCGGTAAACCGATCAAACTGACCGCTGATCCAACCGACTTAAATTCCCTTAAGGATAAACTCACCGGTTTCTATCACTCCATATCCAGGGAAACAGGCTTCGGCAACTGTGACTTTGAAATCATTGGCGTAAAACGAACGCTGAATTCATTCAGCGTTCAAATCGTTCCCACTTGTGAAAATATTAGAATTTATGGAGCGTATGCAGTTTTCAGTCTGAGTTCCGACGGCAGTTTAACAGCATTCAAGGCCAGAGGATTTGGCGGCAATTTCAAAGGCTCTTTTTCGACAGATCCAATTCGCGCAGCCGAATTTGGATTGCAGGAACTTGGAATAAAACGCTGCCGCTACAAAATTTCAAAAACCTGGCTGCCATTAATCTTCGGAAAAGAAATTGCATTAAAAGCCGTTTATGAAATACAATATTATCCTGATAATCCCGAATACCGACCGGCGTTATTTATCGATGCGGAAACCGAAGATCTTTTAGCGGCGGAAAACCGGATTTTCTATGACAGAATAGAGGGCGAGATCCGCGGCGGTTTTAAAATGCGCTATGGCAGAGATGAAGCGGAAGAAACCATCGCCCCGTTTGTAAACCAATGGATACAGATCAATAACATTAATCGATTTACCCATGATGAGGGCAATTTTTCTTTTAATGTCGATCAAAACGCAGTTCCCGTAAGATTACAGAGCGAGCTCAGAGGCCGGTGGGTGAATGTAGATTATGAGGACGGGCGAGACGCTTTTATCCGGTTCAATATAAACAATTTCGATCCTCTGCATCTCGTGTGGAATGATAATAATTCACGCGTCGATGAGCGCGGATTATACTACCACACCAATTTTATTCACGGATTCTGGAAAGAACTCGATCCCGATTTCGACGGTCTGGATTATCCGGTTCCCGCGACGTGCATGGTCAGGGAAAATTTCGACAACGCTTTCTGGAATGGTCATGGCATGTATTTCGGCGACGGCGGTCAAATGGATAATTTTGCCCTGTACGCCGATATAATATATCATGAATACGGTCACGGCGTAACCCAGCACATTTATGAGAATGGCTTTTTACCGTACGAAGACGAATCAGGGGCTTTAAATGAAGCCTGGTCGGATTATTTCCCATGCTCCATCACCGATGAACCACTGGTCGGAGAAGGCGGGCTTAGAGGCAATAATTACATAAGAAATATCGACAACGACTATGTTTACCCGGACGATATTCGCGGAGAAGTCCATCTGGACAGCAGGATTATTTCCGCCGCGATGTGGCGGTCAAGACAAGAGTTAGGAAGAGATCTAACCGATCCGCTTTTTCATTATTCAAGATACCATTTGGGATCGGATTTTCTGACTTATTTTATCGACGTTTTGATTACGGATGACGATGACGGCGATTTGACCAATGGTACGCCCCATTCTTATGCACTGTACGACAATTTCGGACGGCACGGAATAGGACCGGGCGTGGTTCCTGATTTGCAAATAACAAGCATTGATTTTTACGATGACGAACTGGAGGGAGCCGAGGGCAATGATAATGGCTTGTGGGAACCGGGCGAAGTTGTGCGTTTTGAAATTGAACTGTTCAGAGATGATTTTCTTTATCCGCCTGAGGCTGAAAATGTCGAGGTTGAAGTCCGATGCGAACATCCGCGATTAAACTTCATTCAATCCGAAGCCCGATATGGAGATATTAACGCCGGCGACGCCCGTATTGGCGATATACCCTTCCTATTTGAAATCTCAGAAGATGCGAATGTAAGTTTTGCGACTTTTTATATCGACATCGTTGCCAATAACGGCAGATTTGAGAAACGCGATTCTCTCCGCGTAACAATAGGTCATCCGAGTTTGATGGTGGTTCACGATGGCGAAAAAAGGTTTGATAAGACTGAATTTATTAACGCCTCGCTCGATTCGCTGGACCAGATATACTGGAGTTTTTCCGTGAAAGCTCCGTTTCGCTCGCTTGCGGAACGGCTGAGTCAATTTGAAACGGTCTTATGGTCCACCGGAAGTTCCATCGATTCAATTTTGGAATCTTCTACTATCGACGCCTTGTCCGATTTTCTGGACAGCGGCGGCAATCTTTTTATGACCGGTCAATCCGCGGCGTCGGTGCGTGAGGCAGAATTGTTCCTCGCACAATATATGGGCGTCGTCAGCGTTATCGATTCGGTTTCCGATATAGAAATGCGCGGGGCGGAAAACGATCCGGTTGGCTCCGATTTATGGCTCTTGCTGGTCGGCAATTTGGGAGCGCGCAACCAGGTTCGCCCCGGCGTTATCGAAGCGATCTATCCGGCGGTTGAAACGCATCGCTGGGTGCACGTCGATGGCAATCCCGCCTGCGGCGTCCGGCGCGAAGACCCGAACACAGGCTCCAAAACCGTTTTCTTCAGTTTCGGCTTGGAATCCGTCAGCGGCGCCGGTCCGACCGATCCTCGAGAACGCGCTTTAGCCGCTGTGTTAAACTGGTTGGATATTCCCGTATCTGTTAATAATGATACCAATCCCGATGAATGCACGCCAATCGATTTTCAGCTAATGCCGGCGTTTCCAAATCCATTCAACCCGTCATTCCAGATCCCGGTTCAGGCAAACAAACCTGGAAACCTGCAAATACAGATTTACGATATTCATGGCAGGCGCGTTTACTCATCCAACGAGTTCTATTCTGCCGGCAAGTCGCTCATTTCGGTAAACGGATCAAGTTGGGGAACAGGGGTATATATAGTCAATTTGGCTGGCGATATGGGAGTTGGAGAATTTAAAATGGTCTTGATGAAATAAGAAGCAATCGAACGCGATCGCTTAAGGCTGCCTTTTACCGGTTTTCGATCCCGCTAAAATGACTCCGCCCAAGACTCCCAACGCTCCGATAAGAATGTTTACATCCAGCGGTTCGTTCAACATCCAGCGGCTGCCAAAAAGCGCGAAAAGCGGAACCAGGTAGATGAAGGCTCCGGCGCGGGAGGCTTGCCAATTGCGCAGCGCCCAGTACCAGATGATGAACGCGCCGACCGTGCAGCCAACTGACAGGAACAGCAGCGCCCACCAGAACTCCACCGGCAAATGCGGCAAATGCGCATAAAACTCCAGCGGCGTAAACGGCAGCAGGAACAGAGCGCCTAAACCCAATATCCATGTCAATACGATCAAATGGTCATGTCCAGCAGTCAACCGCTTAACGAGAACCGAATGAGCCCCCCAGCTTGCGACCGCGCCGAGAGTGATTGCTATTCCAAGCAGTTTTGTCCATACCGGCAATTCCGTTCCATCATCGGCAAGCAGATCGTGAGTCAGCGCGATATATAAAATGCCCAAAAAAGCGACCGATACCCCGATCCAACGCCTGAAACCGATAGGTTCTTTAAGAAACAGCGCAGCCATAATCGCGATACTCGCCGGATTCAGCGCGATCACCAGACTCGCCCAGCCGGCGGGAATGATGGTTTCGCCTTTGTTCAGGCAGAAATGATACGCCGGCACGGCGAAAAAAGCCGCCGCCGCGAGCCGGAATTTATCTCCGCTTCCTGCTGACTTCCAAAAATTTCTAAATTCCCGGAATCGCTCCCTGCTCAGCGCCGTTATCAACAAAAGCAGCAGCGCCGAAGGCAAAAACCGCGCCGCTACAAATTGAAACGCCGGCATATAGCGCAGCCCGATCTTGATAGCGATAAACGATCCGCCCCAGAAGACCATAACCATGAGTAACGCGAGGCTGATTAATAACGGCGATGAGGAATTTTGTTTCAAAAGCGGTTGAATATTAGAGAACTCAAGTTTCGTAAATCGCTGAAAAGACTGCCAATAGTGGCGCAGGCGTCCCGGGCGAGTCTGCCTTTAACGGACGAAGCAATCTACCTCGCGTCATTGCGAGTCCGCCTTTAGCGGACGAAGCAATCTACCTCGCGTCATTGCGAGTCCGCCTTTAGCGGACGAAGCAATCTACCTCGTGTCATTGCGAGTCTGCCTTTAGCAGACGAAGCAATCTCCAGCTTTCTCGAAACACCCACGCATTATCACGCCAATCATCCACCAATTTCATCATACAAATCCTTCCATTCACTATTGAATTCTTCTATCAACCTAACTTTATTCGCTCTTGATTTTGTCTTAATCTGCTTTTCTCTCTCAATTGCAGACATAATCTCTCCAGCGGTTTCATAATAAACTAACCTATCTACATTGTATTTTTTTGTAAATCCCTTAACTAATTTGTTTTTATGTTCCCAGATGCGTTTAACCAGATTATTGGTTACGCCCGTGTATAATACGGTTTGGTTTTTATTGGTTACGATATATACATAGTATTGTTTCATTTACTGCGCCTTTTCTTGTTAAGTGACAATGAATTCATTCCAATGTTATGCATTAGTTGTATCCAGCGCTCTCGTTAACGCGGGAGATTGCTTAGTCCGCTAAAGGCGGACTCGCAATGACAAATTTATTTGAGAGCTTGCAGACGCCCTCGTCTGCAAGCTCTCCACGCCTGCCCCAACAAAATCGTTCCCTCGTCTGCAAGCTCTCCACGCCTGCCCCAATAATATCGTTCCCTCGTCTGCAAGCTCTCCACGCCTGCCCCAATAATATCGTTCCTATTCTTCTATCCTTTAATCACCCACTTAACCATATTCGAAAGCTTCGGCGGCGTTCCCTGCATCAGAATGCCTACGCGGAAGATTCGGGCGCTAACCCAAACTACGGCTAAGGTTGTTATCGCTATCAGGAAAAGCCCCGCCCACGGCTCCCAGGCGGAAATGCCCACCGGAGTGGCTATGCGCGTTGTCAGCAGTATGGGCGAGAAAAACGGTATCAGCGAAATCCAGGTTGCGAAGCCTGTCGTCGGTTCTTTTATGACCGGAAACATCACAAAAATCGGGAACACCACCGGCAGGATCGCCGGCATAGTCATCGACTGCGCGTCCTTCGGGTCGCTGCAGGATGAGCCTAACGCCGAATTGATCGCGCCGAACAGGAAAATCGCAAACACGATGAACGCGAAGAACCACGGGATCGCATGATACGGAACGTATTCGTTATATCCGAAATAATTAATCAGACCGATTCCGGCGAGGACGTAGATCACCGCGCCGGTCAGCGAGACGCTGACTCCGCCGATCAACTTGCCCATCATAAACTCGAACGGCTTCACCGAACCGAGCATAACCTCGGCGATCCGCTGCGTTTTTTCTTCCATGATCGACTGAAGCTGCGGCAGCGCGCCCATCAGGATCATCATGTACATCAACAGCCCAAGGAACACCGGAATCAAAACCGCTTCGATCTCGCTGCTGCGGCGGGCGTCTTTAACCGCGCCGGTATCGTCCTTCTCGACCAATCCCATCGGTTCGACGTCGATCCAGGTCAGGACGGAGTTTACCATCGCTTCATCGACGCCGGCTTCAGCCATTCGCATACTGCGCAGCGTACTATTGAGCGGATAAACGATCCAACTGCGCGCATCGTCTAATGCAGCGTTTTTCCCGTGAAAGAAGATTTGTCTTTCAGTCGAATCTCCCTGTAGATCGACTACATGAGCGCCGATTTCGATGAAGGCGTGAAGTTCCTTATCTTGAATCAGATTAGACAATTTAAACCGCTGTTCCTGAATGTTCTCTTTCTCCGGTTCGACAACGTCTATAATGTATTCCGGCTTTACTTTCTCGCCTTCCTCATCGAATATCGTCTTATTCCGCTCCTCAGCGGCTTCCACAATCTTCGGCGCTAATTCGCCGGAATGGTCTAATACGGCGATTTTTTTATCCGAAACGTCCACCTGATCTTTCAGCAGCGAAATAGCGATTCCGCTGCCGCTGAACAGGATGGGAGCGACTATTAAGCCTATGAAAAAGGCTTTGGTCTTGATCGTCTCTAAATACTCGCGTTTGGCTATAACCCAAGTTTTACGCATCGATCGCCTCCTTAGCTTCCGGTCCGGCTATGCGGACGAAAATGTCATGCAGGGACGGTTTGGCTATCTCGAAACTGTACACGCGGGTTCGAGCTGCTATATCCTTTAAAATATCTTGCGGATCTAGGTCCGGCTTGATCCTCACTTCCTGCTCCTGTCCGAAATCGTTGATTTTTTCGACGCCGTTCAGGTCTTGCAGCATATTTACGCCCCCTTCGCAGCGGATGCGCAGCGTATCGCTGCCGTAAATGTCCTGAATCTTGTCCAGCGTGCCGTCCAGGACTTTACTGCCTTTGAAAATCATAAAGATGTAGTCGCACATTTTCTCGGCGATGCTCATGTCGTGAGTGCTGAAAATGACGGTCGCGCCATTCTTGCGTAGATTCAGGATTTCCTCCTTGATAATGTCCGTATTTACCGGATCAAGACCTGTGAAAGGTTCGTCAAGGATGATCAACTCCGGTTTTGAGATAACGGTGGCGATAAACTGAACTTTCTGGCTCATACCCTTGCTGAGAGCTTTGACTTTTTTCTTTGACCAATCCGTCAAATCGAGTATTTCGAGCCAGCGATCCGCTTCGCTTTTGAGGTTTTTGCCGTTTTTTAACTCGCCGTGAAACTGCAGCAGCTCGCGCACTTTCATGTTTTTGTACAAGCCGCGCTCCTCAGGCAGGTAGCCGATACGGTCAGTGGAAGCGTCCTGCAATCGCTCGCCGAATATTTTGATATCGCCACCGTCCGGATACAGGATATTCATAATCATCCTGATCGTCGTGGTCTTGCCGGAGCCGTTAGGCCCGATAAAACCGTAAATGCTGCCTTCGGGAACATGCAGAGTAAGGTCATCGACGGCAGTCGTCGTTCCGAAGGTCTTGGTTGTGTTTTCGATTTCGATTACGTTCATGGTTTTTTTTTAAAGAGCTTTTGAATAGGAACACGGATGCTGCGGATTTTCACGGATTTTGATTTTCAAATCCGCGTTCATCCGTCGCATCCATGTCATCCGCGTTCCTATTCCTTTACTTTCCGAAGAGCAATTTTCCCCATACCGACAACTCCCGCCCAGTTGCCCAATTTTGCGGGGAGAATTTCCATGTTTTTGGTGTAGGACTTAAATGCTCTTTTTCTCAATTCTTCATCGAGTGGATCGAACAGCAAATCGCCCGCCGCCGATATGCCGCCGCCGATTATGATTTTCTCAGGATTAAAAACGTTCACCAAACCGGTCAATCCCACCGCCAATGTCCTGCCAATCCATTCGAATACTTTCTGCGCTTTCTCGTTGCCTTCCACCGCCATCTCGTTAATACGCTTAATGCTGGTTTCGTTCAGTTCGGGATAGTTTTGCGCAACATATCTCCGAATTCCGGCAGTGCCGATATACGCTTCCAGGCAGCCATAATTTCCGCAGCCGCACTCCGGTCCATCGAATGAAATCGGGATATGCCCCAGTTCGCCCCCGCCGCCTTCAAAGCCTGTCAACAACTCTCCTTCATGGATCACCGCGCCGCCTACTCCGGTGCCTAAAGTGATCGCGATATAATACTTGCCGCCCTTCGCCGCGCCTCCGACGCCTTCGCCGATCGCCATCGCGTTGGCGTCGTTCTCCATATAGGTTTCTATCTTCGAGTTCGCAAATAAATCATAAGGCAAAAACTTACCGGTAAGAACGTCGATATTTGGCGAAGTCAATATCTGTTTATTGTTTTCGTTCATCAATCCAGCGACGCCGATACCGACGCCTTGAACGCCGGTTTTGGCTTCTGTTCGATATAGATTTACGATTTCAGTCAATTGCGCAATCAATACCTCATAATCTTCAGTTGATTTGGTCGGAAATGATTTTTCATTCCTATACTCGCCGTCCTCATTAACCAGCGCCGTTTTTATCCGTGTGCCGCCTAAGTCAATGCCAATCGCCCAGTTCATTCAATTACTCCTTCCTTATGTTAGCTGTCCACCGATCGCCTTCCAATTCGACGAATTCGACTGCGTAGGATTCGCCGGGGAAAACACGCAGCGATCCCAAGCCCCTTTCTCCCGGTTCGGGATAGGTTTCCAGCGATAGCTGCAGATAGGGCTTGATTCCAAATTGTCTTACATGATACAGCCCTGATTTATCTTTGTGAATATTCAGCGAGCCTTTTTTTAGAGGAATTTTAAGAAAAACATCACCCCAGCGGTCGGGAATGCGAGGGCTGAGTTTTAGATAGACGCCCTCCGCCTTGTCTATGCCCAGTATGTTTTCGTGCATGATGCGCACAAATTCCGCCGTCGATGAGAAGAATACGGGGCTGTAAACCATATCGTACTGCAGGTTGAAGGCTCTGCCGTTTTCCGCTTCGGGCAGCGCGCCCGCGGCTCCCTGCTCCATAACCCGCAGCGCCAGCCGCTCTACCAGATTGTACAGGCTGTCGGTTCTGCCGGTTGTCACATACAAATCCGCCAATATACCCGCCGTCCAAACGAGAACGTCGCCGTAAGCCATGGATCCAGCGCCGCTTGCCGGACGGCGATAGACATGCTCAGGCTCGAACTCCGGATCCGTTCCCGCAAGCGACCTGAACCCGCAGGCTCCGATGAGTTCGGTTTCAACTGCGTGAGCGAGTATCTTGTTAGATAGGCTGCGATCGTTCTCTTTATGCCAGTTCAAGGCTAAAACCTGCGCAATCCTATCCATATAAACCGGTCGATTGTCATATTCCATCTGAACGGCGTCAACCAAATCGAACTCGATGCAATCAGCCCACCAATCGTATCGATGCAGTTTATAATTATAGAGAATCGTCTGTCTTAGCAGCGGGATCGAAAACTGCCCGGCTTCGCCAACCGAAATGAAAGGAGTGTGAGGCTTGTTTTTTATCCTGCCTCCCATTCCTTCGATAAGAGATTTGGGAATTTCAGGCTTGATCGATTGTAAATCAGGATATTCCTCAAGAAAGTCCCTTACTTTATTGAGCAAAATCTGCGACTCAATCGCTGCGCCTTGCCTTGCGGGAGCGGCGGGCGAGTCGGCGAGGAAGTGGTCAAGAGAATCGTTTGCCGCCAACCCGTTTTTCAGCCGGCTGCGCGCCGTTCCCATTAGATCGTAAACGAGCGACTGAGCGAATTTCGCATCCCGGAGCGAATCCATTGGAAGCCCCGTCGCTTTCAAGTCCGCATACGCCAAAACCGACAATCCGGCGATTTCCTGGATGTTATATAGAACGCCGTCTTCTCTGACTTCGCTCGGATACATGCCATAGGCGGCGGAATCCAAATCGGTCAAGTCCTGCCGGTCGATAATATATTCGAGGCATGAATAAACCTCTTCAGCTTCAAGCCCGCTCCGCGCCAGGCCGGGCAATCCCAGGCACGTATGCCACCCGGAGGGATAGGGAGCGTAAGGAACGCCGGTTAAGAGAAAGGTCTCACCGTCATTGTCAACCATAAGCTGCCTCAACCTTAGGCGCGACCAGGCGTAAGCTCGCTCCAGCCGTTTGTTCTCGCATTTAAAAACGGCGGATTCCAAAACATCGACCATCCATTGGCGCCTGTCATCCCTCATGGTTTCATACTTTTCCTCAATTGCAAGCGCATTGCCTATCGCCTCGGAGCTGTCGGCGCCGATGGCAAATATTATTTTCGCTTTTTTAGTCTTTTTTATTAAGAATTCACCGGCTGAAAAAGTCTTTGCATAATCCGGCATACCGATTAATTTACTGACCGGATATTCTGCCTGGCGGTAATCGACGTTTTCATTGAAACTTGCCCGCTGCGGAAAGTAAACGGCAACCCATTTGCTATTGTGATTCACTCGTTTCAGGATGAGCGCCGATCGATCTTCATCCCAGTAATACCGGTATTCAGGCGCTTCGGTTTTGCTCAGGTTTCTTATATCGAAGACCGGCTTGACGATCATCGCCTTCGAATCTTCGGCAGCCAGCGATATAACGCCTCCGGGAAGTCCAAAGGCGAGTTCGATCGTTTCCGTAAATCCACCGGCGCAAATCCGCTTCGCCGACGCCGGCGTGACGGCGGACTGGCGGACGTCCTCGCGCCGATCGACTCCGGCGGCGTCCGATACGCGGAATTCATCGATATATTTATTCTCACCCGCGCTGAACCCAAACGACCCTCGCAGCCGCCGTCCAAGAGCGTCGTCGAAATAGAAGCCGCCCACGCCGTCGGAAAGAAAAATCATTCGCTCTTCGCCTGCATATACCGTATCGGTCAGCGTTTCAAGGTAACCGGCGCCAATGCCGAACTCGTCCGTTTTTTTGCAGCCGGCGTTGTACGCTGAAATTATGAGGAACGCGAAACCAACCGCATATCTTAAAAACCTACTCATCTGTTTTCGCCTCGTCCAATCCATTGAAGAAAACCTCGATCTCATTCATTAAATCCTCGACGCTCCTCGCCGTAAACGCTCTGCCGGCAAGAGCCTGTTGAACATGCCTGCCATAGCCTTTGGTTGTGACGCGCGGATCCATAATTAGAACCACGCCGGCGTCTGCAGCGGTGCGGATCAATCTGCCGGCTCCCTGGCGAACCTTCAGGATTGCGCTCGGCAGTTGGTAATCGAAAAACGGATTTTTGCCGATATTCCGGTAGTGGTCTATCCGGGCGGCGACGATCGGATCTCCCGGAACGGCAAACGGCAGTTTTGGAATAGCCACGATCTGCAGAGCGTCGCCGGGAACGTCGATGCCCTCCCAGAACGAAGCGGTTCCCAGCAGAATCGCGCCGTTTTGGGAATGCCTGAACCGTCTGATAATCCGCTCTCGCCCCCGTCCTTCGCGCTGGACAAAGATTTCGATCCCGCTGGTTTTAAGGATTTCATTCAGATTGCGATCGGTCTGTCTAAGCGATAAATGAGACGTGAACAACGCCAACATTCCCCGCTTAAACCTGAGAGCCATCTCAGCGCAGATTTCGCCGGCTTCGTCGATGTGCGCCGCAGCGTCGTCTTTCGGCGAGGTGATGAAGGGAGTGTAGCACACCAGGCAGCGGTTGGCAAAATCGAACGGCGAACCGAACAACGCCGTTCGCAGCCGGTTGTTCTCGGTTTTATTTAAGCCCAACCGCTGGGCGATAAGATCGAAACCGGCGCGGGGATCGCCGGTTGAGAGCGTTGCGGAGGTGAGCGCCGCCGATTCCAGCTTGTCCCACAATCCTACAGCCAGCATGTCGGAAACGTCGAGCGGAGCGGTGCGCAGTTGAATCGGTTTATTCATATCCGCCGGAACCTCGATCCAATAGACGCGATTTGCATCTTCCGGCTCAAGCGAAACCGACAGCGCGCCGGTATGCGCGCCAATTTCGTCCGTTGCCGAACGCACTTCCAGCAAAAGATCGCTGTCGAAGGAATCGACGGCGTCCATCTCGATGCGCTGACGGATTTTGCCAACTTTGGAATTCAGGCTGATTAATCCATTGAGCAGCGTCTGACCGGCATTCGCCATTATCTTATGCTGTTCGTCGTTTTTAAAATAGCGAAACGCGGTCGAATAAACGGCATAATCGGGTATCCGGCTCTTGAATTCCATTCCCATAATCTGAAAAAACTGGTCGGATAAGCCGGAAAGATCCTGCGCCTCATCCGTAATTTTTTCCATCGGTTCCACCAGATGCTGCAACTCATTATCGGCGGAAAGCACTATCCATAAATGACCCTTGCGGCGGCACATTCGCGCGATTCGGTCGAGGGCGGACTTCAGCATCGGCGCCGAGACGTCCGTACCGAACTGGTCGGTGGCTACGTCCTCAAGATGGTGGGCTTCGTCGAAAATAAACTGCTTCGAATGCTCGCCTAACATTCCCGCTTCACCCCACAGATCCGAAAGCACGAGGCTGTGGTTGACTACCACCACGTCCGCCTTCAGCGCCTCCCGCCTGATCGCGGTCAACGGGCATTTTCCGCCGCAGCTGTTGCCCGTGCAATATCCCGGCTCGCTGACGATCATGCGGAAAAACAAGCCGCCGTCCCTTACGGCGCTCACTTCGCTTATATCGCCCGTCTTTGTCGCCTCGACCCAGCGCACAAGCGTCGCCGCCATTTCGCGGAAATTAGGATTGGCAAGCCGCTCCGGATCTAGCGCGATATTGCGCCATTTTGTCCGGCAGAGATAGTTGCGCCTGCCCTTCAGCATTGCGGCTTTAAACCCGAATTTGAACAGCGCTCCCAGACGCGGAATCTCGTCGTAAAACAACTGATCCTGCAGGTTTTTAGTATGAGTCGATGCGATCACCCTCAGCCCCGATAAAAGCGAAGGTATTAAATAGCCCATCGATTTCCCGACGCCGGTTCCCGCTTCGACCAGCAGCAGTTGTTTTTCCCGGATGGCTTCAGCGACCTTCACCGACATTTCGACCTGCTCTCTGCGGATCTCGTAGTTCTTCATAACGTTGTTAAATCGATCCTTTTCGCGGAACAGTTGGCGCATCTGGCGTTCGGTAGCCGGTTTTTCGGGTTTGGCTATGCCGTCGAATTCGAGAACGTTCGATCTGTCTTTATAGGGACCTTCCAGGGGATCCGGCGGCGTTTCAATAGTGAGACAGCCCGAAGAAACGCATTTCATCGCGCAGCGCAGCGTATTCAGCAGCGGCGACACGGTGGTCGATACGAAATGATTCGCTTCGCTGAGCTGCTTCTGGGATACAGCGACCAGTTTCTGCAATAGCAGCGCAAAGAGTTTGCCGGCGGCTTCAGCGTCCGCGCAGGCGCGATGTTTCGTCTCGCGTTCAATATCATACATCTGGCAAAGGTGCGACAGGCTGAAACTGTCTAAACAGGGCGTCAGAAATCTGGCGATCAGATTAGTATCGTGAGAGCGCGGGACCATCTTCGCCGGTTTAAAATGAGAGCTTAGGAAAGGGTTCGCTTCTAAAAATCCGACGTCAAATTTCACGTTGTGTCCGACGACCGGCAGCTCCCCGACAAACTCGATAAAGTCATCTGCGACTTCGGACAGATAAGGCTTATCGACTAAGTCTCCGCCGGAAATGCCGGTCAGTTCGGCAATGAATTCGGGAAGCGAACCGGCGTAAGGCTTAACGAGCTGGCTGAACGTCTCGACCGGAACGCCTTCCCGGAACCGGACCGCCCCCAGTTCGATAATCTCGTCCTTCTTAGGCTCCAGCCCCGTAGTCTCAAGATCGACCGCCGCCCATTCCGAAAGCCCCAGCCGTTTCCAAATCGAATATTCATCGCCGCCGGCGTCAAAATCATCGGTTTTCCCTGAATCGCCGCCGGTCAAAATTGTATGTAAATCCTTTTCAGGCAAGATTTGAACAATGTTTCAAAATCGGTTACTAAATAAAGTAATTCACTGAAAGATTAACTTCAAGGCGCAGGTCGGAATTTAAGATTTTAAGAAGAGGAAACTGCATTAAATGCCACAGCCCGGAATCGACCTCATTCCGCCGTGCTTATTGACAACATGGACGCAGATGTTTATTTTATCCTAAAGCAGCGCGAACACTCCTGTTCGCAGCGACAGTTTCTGAAAATACCTGCCAAAAGACAATGCCCGAATTGCCGGCGTTTATCTGATATGCTGCCTGTTCCCGGCTGAAGATATGCCCGATGCGGCGGTTAGTTTTGCGCGGTATGTTGTTGGGCATGGGGTGGAAGTTCTTTGTAGCGAGCAAGTAAATGAATGTTGAAAGATTGCTTAGACGTAAAAACTGATGTATTTTCCAAAAGCAAAGTAAAATCGTTTCGGAGTTAAAACGCCTGCGATAACCATAGAATCCGACAAACCCGTTGTGGTTTTGCCGCTGGATGAATACGAGAACTTGTTGGATACGCTTGAAATAATGTCCGACCCGACGATTCTTGAGGACGTCAAGCAAGCGCTTAAGGAATTTCGTGAAGGGAAGGCGAAGGATTTAGAAGAATTGAGGGCGGAATTGGATGCGGGTTAAGCTTTCTTCGGCGGCAGAAATACAGCTTAGGAAGTTGAAAAAGTTTGACCTTGAGCGCTACCGCAAAATAAATATGACTTTAGATGAGATTGCGCTCAATCCATATCAAGGAAAACACTTAGAGGGACAGCTTGCGGGAGTTCAAGTTTGGAGATCGGGCGATTGGCGGAACTTTACAAAATCGTAGAGGAGCAATTGATAGTACTCGTCATTCGCATAGCGCCAAGAGGGGAAGTGTATCGGCGTAAGTGATTTTTGAACCGGATTCCAACATGTCAACGTTCGACAAAATAGAAATGAGTCAATTTTCTAATTTTATTTTATTGGCTTTTTCCAGGCTGAAGATTTTTTGGATGCGGCGCTGGGAATTCACAGCAGATTAAGCGGATTAAGCGGATGGAGAACGGATGTGATCTGGTTAATCTGCTTAATGAGGCGCATTACCAGGCGCTTTGTTGTGAATCGAAACCGGGAAGTTCATCTCGTTCCCATGCTCCTGCATGGGAATGAGTATGGTTAATCTGCAAAATGTTAAAGGTCAGGCTAAGTTGTATCAGGTCAGGCAATTGATGAAGATTGTGGAAAAATACAACCTGCAAATTGAGGATTGAATATGAAAGACTACCATATAAATATTTTTTACAGCGGAGAAGACGAGGGCTATATCGCCGATATACCCGATCTGGAATTCTGCTCAGCGTATGGCGATACTCCCGATGAAGCTTTATCCGAAGTTCTGAAAGCGAAAGAAGCCTGGCTCGAATCAGCGCGCAGCAATGGCAGGAAAATACCCGAACCGCGGTATCGCCCGGCGATTTATCAGGTGGGATAAGGCGAAATCCGGATGAGCTTGCAGTCCCGGCGTTTCGGAGTAGTTTTGGTTTTGAGGATACGGCGGAAAACCTGGTAAATTTTACACCCATTATGAGGAAAGCAATGAAGAGCATAACTGCAACCGAACTTAGGAAAAATCTTTCAAAAACTTTCTTATCTGTAAATAAGAAGAAGGAACGTTTCCGTTTGAAACAGCGGCATCAAGATATTGCCGCTCTTGTTCCACTTGAAGATTTGGAGCTGCTTGAGAAAATAGAAGATATTTTAGACTATAAAGAAGCCGTCGAAGCGCTCGAAGAATATGAGAAAACCGGAAATGGAATGGATATGGCGGTATATCTTAAACAGCGAGGCATTAAATAATTGGCTTATCGAATAGTTCTGACTCAGCGAGCGCAAAAGTACCTGGATAAATTGCCTGATCGAACAGTTAGACGAATTTCCAATAAAATTGATGAGCTGAAAGACAATCCCCGACCAATGTCATCAATGAAGTTGAAAGGCGAGAAAGATGTATATAGAATACGGATTGGTGATTTTCGAGTTTTGTATTCGGTTAAAGCGAACATATTAGTCATATTGGTGCTGAGAATTGGCAACCGAAGAGACATTTATAAAAACCTGTAGTGCGTTTATTCACGTGGAATATACAACAATCTGCGAGTGGACAGGCAAAAATTATTCAGCTTATGCGCCGGACCTTCCGGGTTGTGTTGCCTGTGGTGATACATTCGATGAAACGGAACAACTGATTAAAGAAACTATCGATCTCTACATTGAAGAGCTTCGGCATGATGGAAAATCGGCGCCGGAACCGGCGACGAACGGGAAGAAAGCCGAACGCGAAGTGACGGTTCCGGTTTTTACGCTGAATTAATAATAGCATCCGGATCTGCTGTCAACCTGCGCCTATTTGAAGATATGCATTCCCATGCGAGAGCGTGGACGGAGAGCATGAGTTTTAGACTGTCCACCCAAAATAAGAAAGCTCATACTCCGAGATGTTATTACTACGCGCAGGAAAAAGTGTCATTGCGAGTCTGCCTTTAGCAGACTAAGCAATCTCCTGACGTCTTGATAGCGCTTGAAATTTCCGATACGGCCAATTTCGCAATATAACAACTATTTTATGCACGTAGTAGTAGAACTGAAATCGAGGTTGAAATGAGGAGTTAAGAGCTGAAGAAAGAGATGTTTGAGTTGGAAGCTTAGAATTTCCTCGAAGGCGCAGAATGCGAATTCCTCGCAATGACGATGTTTTTTAACAGAGGTTTTTGCAAAACTCTTTTTGCAAAATATTTTAATCGTTCTGCATCGGTGT
>CAZWOY010000026.1:18212-19118 GCA_964635255.1 uncultured bacterium | reverse complement strand
AGTGCGCTTCATGCTGAAAGCCAACCAAGATATCGTCGATATGATTCGCAGCGAAAGACGGAAACAAGAGATTGTCTATTCGCTCAATACTACCGTGTTCGACGACATTGCGGCAATGTTGATCGAATTGTTCCAGCCGCTAAACAAGGAGGAAGAGGTCGATGAAGCTTGATTCATCCGATAAGCTGAACATCGTTCTGCTGCTGTTCAGCCTGATTTTTTCGCTGGCGTTTTACGAAAAGCTGCCCGATCCGGTTCCGACGCATTGGAATATTCAGGGCGAGGTCGATGGCTGGACGCCCAAACCATTCGGTGCATTTGTCACGCCGGCTGCCATTGCAGGTTTAATCATACTGTTCTGGCTGATACCGGCAATCTCGCCTAAGGGTTTTAAAATCGAAGGTTTCCGGCGCACTTATTCCATTATAAAGTTTATCGTGGTCTTTGCGATGTTTGTGATCCACATTATCGCGATAGCTTCCGCGTCGGGCGCGCCGATGAACGTCGAAAAATTCGTTCCCGCCATTATCGGTCTGTTGTTCATTGGACTAGGGAACTATATGGGGAAAATCAAGAAGAATTTCTTTATCGGAATCCGAACGCCCTGGACGCTGTCGTCCGACGAGGTCTGGCTCAGAACCCATCGGCTGGGCGGCAAGATTTTCTTTTACGGCGGCATTCTGGTTGTGCTGTTTACTTTATTGAAGCTGCCGGGATTTATTTCTTTCAGCGTTATCATTCTGGTCGCCTTGATTCCGGTCGTTTATTCTTATGCTGTATATAAGAAAATCGAAGGTTTTTCGGAATCGACCTGATATTCGAGTTACTGTTCTGTTTCTTACAATGTGCAGTAAATAGCGTACAAATTATCGACTCGTTCCCATGCTCCAGCGTGGGAATGCATAC
>CAZWOY010000026.1:0-18112 GCA_964635255.1 uncultured bacterium | reverse complement strand
AACTAAGGTCGATATGCATTCCCACGCCGGAGCATGGGAACGATTTAAGGTTTTTTGGAATCGACCTGATATTCGAGTTACTGTTCTGTTTCTTACAATGTGCAATAAATAGCGTACAAATTATCGACTCGTTCCCATGCTCCAGCGTGGGAATGCATACTTAACTAACTAAGGTCGATATGCATTCCCACGCCGGAGCATGGGAACGATTTAAGGTTTTTCGAAATCGACCTGATATTCGAGTTACCGCGCTGGTTAACGATTTCAACCGGTGGGAACATAATATCGGTTTGGTTGTTCAAAAGTTGAGCTGATGCTGTTCAAGGCTGCAAAACCGTAACTTCTACTCAAGATTAATAAAGACGAGGAGGAATCTCACTGTTTCGATTTGTGATTTGATTTGTTAAATTAAATATGGTTGTAACTTTAATGGAGGCGTTTTAGATGCTAAAATTCTGTTTGATTGCAGTAAGTTCCATTTTCATTCTGGCTGGGTGCTACACGCAGGTTTATCCGCCGCCTCAGCAGAATGCCGGGAATGTCGTTCAGGATGGAACCGTCGCAGAGGAATCCAACGTGGTCAAAGGAATAAATATCAATATTTACAACCAGGATGAAAACTATCCTTTGGACAGGTACTACATGGTTCCCTGGAATTACAGGAGCTATCGATGGCACGATCGAAACTGGTGGGATCCTTACTATTACGACTACGGACAGTACTACAGACGACCGCGCTGGTCGCACGATCGCTATCATCCCGGCGGCGGTTCCGCTCCCAAGCCCAAGAAACCTCGCCGTGATGAAAACTACCGGCGGGATCAAGAGCGCCCTGACGACGAAGATCATTCCGATAGTTCCACATCTTCGCAAAGCATAATCCATAATATTTTTCTGAAGAGCGGCGACGGGGAGAAATCCCAGCAAGCATCGAGCGAAGAATCGCCAAAATCGGACGCTAATGAAAAACAAACTCTGACTAATCCTGAAACGGAAAAAACGATCGAGGCAAAAGAACCGGAACCAAAGTCAGATCCGCCTGTAAGAAATGTCCGTCGAGCCGTCCCGAAAGAAGAAGCTCCAAAGGTTGAGAAACAAAAAGAAAAGGAAGACGAATCAAAAAAATCCCGGCGTAAGAAATCAAACCGGGAACGATAATGAAAAGAATAGCCTTCCTGTCAATTCTCATTGCAACTGTCTGTTTTGGGCGTCTTTTTGCCCAACAGACCGCAGATTTTATCCGCCCCTTTTTCGGATACTACAATTCGCAGTCCATTCCGGTAGGCGTCGGGGGAGCATCGGTCGCCGCCGGATATCTTGCGCCCGGGAAAACAAGCAATCCTGCAAATATAGGTTTGCATAAATTCGTAAACATTCAGACGAATATCTTAATTGAGAATTTCGAAAGCGCTTCCACCGATTTATCTCATACCAGGATTGGCAATTTATATGCGATTCTCCCCATCCAGGTTTATCAGGGGAGTCTTGCATTTGGTCTGGGTTTTAACCGGGAAGTCGATTTTTCAAATGGCAAGAAATCGGATAACTTCCGGTACACTGAAGAAGGTGGATTATATTCGCTCGACTTTGCCTGTTCAGTCGAATTTGCTCGCAATCTTTTCTTAGGCGGCGATATCTCTTATCTGTTCGGCGAGAACGAGGCGACAACCTGGAGACGGGACGAAGCTTCCAGCTTGAATCCTAAATACAGGGGAATAGGTTGGTCGGTCGGTTTCGTGCATAAGACCACCCCGAATCTGCAAATCGGCGTATCCATCGATTTCCCGACTTACCTTTGGGTCGATGATGAGTTAACCACCTGGATTCCGGATTCATCGGAGTCAACGGAATGGGAAATCTGGGAGTACCGATTAACCAGTCCTATGACCTTTCACATCGGCGGCGCTTTTTTATTACGGTACGTCGATCTATTCTACGAAATGGAATGGGCCGATTGGAAAAACCTTGATTTCGCTTCCGAAACCTATTTTGGGGGAGACGTACTCGACATAAATCGCGAAATCGAAGAGGATGTTAAATCGACTCTGACGCATCATATTGGAGCGGCTTTCCATCCAATGCTGCTTCCAATGCATTTTTACGCCGGATATCAATACATGCCTGTTCCATATCGAGGCAATTACGACAGCAATCGCCGTCAGATGGCAAGTTTGGGCTTTTCTTATCTATTGACACAACAGTTCAGCGTTCATGGCAGCTATGCGAACTATTTCTGGAAATACAGAGATGCGGAGGAGAGTTTTACGCAGCTAATCGCCGGCGTATCGATGCATTATTGATTTTACCGCGGAGAGCGCAGAGGACACGGAGGATTAGATATAAAAATCCTCCGCGTCCTCTGCGTTAAGAACCTACTTCACAAGCGCGAACTTTCTTGACAACATGCCGCTCGGAGTATTCAATCTCACTATATAGACGCCCGAAGGCGTATCCTCGGCTATGAAGCTGTAACTGTGCTCTCCGGCTTTCAGCCTTCCATCGACAATTGAAGCTATCTCGCGTCCGGCGCAGCTCCAGATCGATAGATCGACGCTGCCCGCAGCCGGTAGATTAAACCGGATCACGCCCGCCCCGTTCGATGGATTCGGATAGACGCTGTGCAGTACATAGGCGCTGGGATTGCTTTCATCGACGACTGCCGCCTGAGGTTCTACCACCAATCTTATCGGTATTGCTATTGCTTCGCCGGCAGAGTTATGATTTATAATCATAGTCGCCGTGTATGCGCCTCGATCAAGCCTGTCGGCGGACATTGTCAGTGTTACATCGGCTTCGCCGCCGGCGGCAACTTCGCCGGATTCAGGTTCGGCGGAAATCCAGGCTAAATTCGGACCGGCGTCGTATATTTCCAATCGGTCTCCTTCGGGATTCTGAATAATGCTAACAAACGCCCAACGCCGCGTATCCCACTGAACAGACAGCTCACAGCCTCCGGCTCGATCCGCATCTTCAATCTCTAATTGTCGCACCGGCATAAAATCACCCGTTTCCGGATTCATTTTTGAAATGGCAAGATTGGTCTCGCCATCTGCGGAGAAAATATACAGTGAGCAGCCGTCTTTATCTGCAGGATGCCAGGCTAAGCCATAAGGGCGCAGGTTATGTGGGAATCTCGCCAGAACCGCGCCGTTCTGATCGAGTTTAGTTATCGGATCGCCGTCATTGACAATCCAGATATCGCCGGTTTCAGGATTTACCGCCAGTCCGCGGGGCGGTATTAAGGGAGATTCAAGCGTTCGAACGGCGCGTCCGTTTGCATCCATGACGTATATCGTTTCCCTGCTTCCGCCGTAAAGATTTTCACCATCCCAGGCTAAGTCGTGCATCCCCCAGAGTCCGCGGCACGGTTGTTCAGTGCGTCTGACGTTTTGCCCGTTGCGATTAAATTTGTATAAATAGTTGACGTTCTCGCCCCGCGCGCCTCCGCTAATCCAGAATCCATCTTCCGTAAATGCGGCTCCTAAAATCCGATTGTCGTTTACAATTTGAGTGATGTTCCATCTTACCAGTCGATCCCAAAGTTCATTCGGATCATCCCGGTCGGATATTTTTGGTTGCATATTGCCGGCAACGAGATTGTTTTCTTCTCCCTGGTCAAATTCTATGTTGAAACTTAAAGCGCCATTGCCGGCGTTGCCTATTTGGAATACGTTCTCTACATCTTGTCCGGCGTCGGTAGTGTCGTCTATCTGTTCAATGTTAACTTCAACTTCGGGGTGCGGCAGCAGGAAGCTTATTCCCTGCATCTGGTTGACTTCCAGTTCGAATTCCTGGCTTGAAATCTCGTTAAATCCGGGAGCTGAAGCATAAAGCCGGCAGGGCAGACCGGCTAAGATATTCAGATTTCCGTAGAAACCATCTTCGCCCGACTCGGCCCATCCTCCATTGGAAGAGCGAACAATCGCGCCCTGAATCGGATCTCCCGGTTGCCCATTTACAAGGCTTCTGACCGTACCGTTTACAAAACCATATTCATGATCGGCTGCAGTGGCAAAGCGGATCGCCATGTTAGCGGCGGGAACTGCCGCGCCGTCCGCCCAGCGATTCCAAAACCCATACTGTAAGCCGCCTTCGTCATCGGGATCTCCGACGCCGATTGTCGGATAGGGCGTGCCGTTGCCATCGACGCGGGCTTCATGGGTAATCTGCCCGTACTGGAATATGATATCGCCATCGCCGGTATAGGTCGGATGCCACCTTGGATCGTGGAGTATCAACTGGAACGACTCAATAGCTCCAGGTCCAGCAGGACCCACATAACGGCGCATTTGCGACCATTCGACTACAAAGGTGTGCGATTCAGGTCTATATTGATAGAAGACGCCGGCTTCATCATCGGGCATATACAGGTCGTCCCACCAGGGGCAAAGCTGGGCGACGGGACCTTGAGGCGACCCAATAGGCATGTTTCTAAAGTCGATATAATCGGATTGATCTCCGAAAGCCGCCCATCCATTCGAACAGATAGTCAACTGATCAAAATCCTGCCCGTAATATTGGAAAGTGAACGGCAAGTTAACAGCGACCGAATTATCGTCATCCTCGCCGCGATCGACAATGCCGGTGTTTATCCCATTTCCGCCAAATTCCGGATTGAGAGTCGTCCAATTAAAATTCGGTCTTATTTGGACGTCTTGATCCTGACTGTCTATAGCATAGTAACCGTATTCATCAGGTCCGACGACGGCGGGTTCATCGTCGTCTCCACCGCCTCCGCCTGCTAAGCGCAGTGTAAACAAGACGTTATTGATATAGCCCTCTTCTGAGGTTATTTCAAGCCCAAAGGGCAGTTCTGCGCCTTGAGGGGCGTCTATGCCGATCTCTATTTCGAAAACTTCGCCCGCTCCGGCGGTGTCATTAACTACAATTGCAGGATAATCTCCGAATTGCACGACAATCTCATCGATCCAATCGCCCATGCTGAAAAGTTCGCCGGAGCTGGCGTCGATATCGACGGCGCCTGCGTTTGTCAGAAGGATATCAAAGATATAATTTCCACCAGCCTGCAAATTAAGATCTGGATCGATGCTTACAAATTCCAGTTTTGGAGCCTGTCCCGTTAAAGATATTTCATATTGCCATTGCCGGTTGCCGGCGTCGATAACGAGCGTCATCGGCATGGGCTCTTCGTGCGGAAAATCGGGCGCCGCTTCGATCAGAAAATTGCCGGTCGTAAAGCCCCCCGCCATTATGTCTTGTTCGATTCTAAAATCGTCCCGGAGTATGTCGATTTCATCCCGGTTTGTTTGCAGCGTAAGATCGACCGGAGCGGCAATATTCCGGTTTCCGAGGTTTTGCAGCCCGACGAAGAGAGTGAAGGTCTCCATCGGATTGGCTATGCCGTTGTTGTTTCCATTGTTTGGTTCGTTATTCCCATCCAAAATCCATTGGTTTCGATATTGCATGAGTTGATCTGCAGAAACCAGTTGAATATTTCGTTGTGTTGGCAGAATTCGATCGCCGCTAACCATAATTGAAGCGTTGCCTTCATCGACCTCTCGCGGGTCAAGATATATTTCAGCGACGCCATTTCCATCGGTATAGAACGCAGCGGTCATTTCACCGTCTTTGTGAAAACCAACGCGCGCTTCCTCAACCGGATTTCCCTCGTGGGTTACTGTGATTTCGACCGGATCAAAATTGATAACCGCCTGATTGGGCGCATCGATAACAACTTCGCGCGGTTCCCCCAGCCAGATTGTCGTGGCTGGATCGCCCATCAGGTTTGTCCAATAAGCGTGGCTGATAACCCATTGCCGAGTCATGCCGTAGGCGGCGAATAATTCTAACTTTGCACGGTTCAACGTCCAGCCCAGCCGTGTTATCCCGCCGTCCAACACGCCGTCGTAATAACCCGCCATTAAGGCGTTATTGTAGTTCACTCGCGACTGCAGCGTTGCGCTGCCGATGGCGCCGATCGCGCCTCCTTCAGCGCGCAGTAGAGCTTCCGTATATCCCGCCCCAATTCCGTCGAAATCGCCGGTACTGCAGCCTAATAACAAAGCGACGGGATAGAAATCGTTCGTGAGCCTGCCGGCGTCGCCTGGTGAAAAATCTTCCATCCCGGTCCAGCCGCGGTAGTTGATAAAGGAAACGCCGCGATCGAATGATCTGCGCATGAAATCTTCGACGCTGCCGTTCATAGTAAACCAAAGCGTATCGACGCTGTTAAAGCCATAGTCCAGCAACTGATCTCTTACCCATCGACTCACGAGTATCGTTGAAAGTCCGCTGATGCGATTGCCAGCACAGACTGCTCCGCGTCTGAGCCAATCGAGGTTTTCCAGGTCGGGATCTAATTCGTAAGCGAGAATTTTTTGTATAATGCGCTCAAGTTCACCGATGCTGTTATAGCTTATCCTGCCGACTGCGGCGTCCGGCAAAGGATCATCGCCGGATAGCAGCGAATAGTGATAGTCGCTTGTGCCTTGAAGCGTCGTGGGCACGATAAAATCGCCTCCGGTATCGCCGACAAGGCAAATATATTCAATCGGTCCGGACCAGCGGTTGGCATTTTGTATCGATTCATATAAAGTTTCCCAATTGAACTCATCTTGAATAACAATCTCTCGAACATCGAATCCCTGTAAACGCCTGAATTGGTAAAGATCCTGCAAAAGTTCGCTTACGCGGTCATCGGGAGGCGCGACATAAATGCATCCGGAGCCATAGCCGTTATCGTCACGCCGGGGGAGAGGGTTATTTATTATCAAATCTCCGTAGGCTTTTCTAACATTTCTGGAGAGCCGGTCTATCGGAGGCGGGGAATCGATTTCAATAAAGAAATCAGCGTTTGAAACCAGATCGATCTTTCCATCGATAATTCTGACCGGATTAAAGGATACGGGCGCCAGTCGCAATCCCTGAACTTGCGCCTCTGTTCCCGCGGTTATGCACTCAGGTGGCAGATCGATCGACCGCAAGCGATTGTAAGTATCTGTTGAAAGAGTCTTTTCGTTGTATTCGATTTTGGATTCACGGATGCTGAATTTGCCATGGTCAGGCAATGCAACCCAGCGAGTGATCGTGGGAATAGCTTCATCTTCCAGCCAAATGGGCAGATTGCCGGCGTCGACTTCGATATGGACTCGATACCGATGATCCGCCGTTCGATCGATTATCATTTGAACGCCGGTATCGTTTTGAGTTCCAGGAAGGTATTCTATTGCATGCAGTGTAATTGGAACTACAAAAACAACTAAAACAAAAACTGTAATGAATCTTACCATAAAAAACGCCTCTTTCGTTCGATGAGCTATCGAATTTGAAAAACTGCTTTGCAGATGCTTCTGCTAAGGGCGGAATCCTGAGCCGCCAAGTTCAAATGCCGAATCCCGGAAAAGGATTCATACATCAATATAATATAACATAAAATAACGCTATATATCAAGTATTTTAGCAACCGAGCATTTTATTTATTTTGGACACTGCGTCGATTAATTCATTCATCGGCAGGATGGTAAAACACATCCGCGCCCAGCCTCGGTATTCCGAACCGAAACTTTCGCCGGGGGACATTACTACGCCGGATTTGAGCATCCTTTTGATTTTTATTTCCGAAGCGCCGTTTATCCAGTCCTCGCCGAGCCAGATGTAGAAATAGAAACTGCCCGATACCGGCATAAACCTGGTTTTTAGATTACTCCGGGCATATTCCCAGTGCGCCTTATAATCTTCGTATATCGGATTAAGACATTTTTCGAAGTTTTTTAAGCCTCGCCAGGCCATCAGTTGATCGTATCTGCCGGGATGGTAGCAGCTCCCAACCACCCCTCGATTCAGTTCTCCGATAACCGATTGAAGACCGGCGGCGTAGCCGATTCTTATCCCCGACGCGCCGAAGTTTTTCGAGAACGTGTATATCGAAACCGTCCTGTCAAACATGCCGGGCAGCGAACCGATGGAAACGTGTTTCTGTCCGTCATAGATAAAATCTTCATAAGCCTCGTCGGAAAAAACCCAGAGATCGCGTTTTTTGGCGAATTCCGCTAGGCTGTTTAAATGCTTTTCTTTCAGAAGCATACCGGTCGGATTGGAAGGCGTATTGATATAAATGCCTTTGCACCACGGTCCGCCATACTCTTCTAACAGTGCAGATATATCGTAGTCATCATTTTCAGCGATCTTGTCGAAAAGCGGAACTTCGATGATCTGCAATTGAGCCTGGTCGGCGACCTGACGAAGTATTGTCCAATACGGCGAAATTACGAGCAGTTCGGCTCCCGGTTCGATCAATCTTGAAAAACACGCCGCCAGGGCTCCGGTCGAGCCGTTTGTAATCTGAATATTATCGATATCCTCTACCGGTAAATGGTTGCGAGTTTTTACCTTCTCAAGAAGCGCTTCCCGCAGCGGTTTTTCCCCGTAGGTATTTCCATAGATGTTTAGCCTGGAGCCGAACAGCTTTTCTTCGTCCGGCACAGGCTCCAGCATGGGTTGTGGAAAATCAAAGTGCGTATCGCCGACGTGCATGGCATGTATTTTCCGCCCCTGAGCTTCGAGGACGGCAATCTCTTCTTCGATGCGATTAAATATCGTCGGGGTGCGTTTAGTTTTTGGAAATTTTGATGGTCTTTGCATGGTATTGTGTGTTTTTAGTTACAGGTTTTCATTTTGTCCTTCCACTTTGCTGACCTAAGTCGCAACCCCCCTGTATCCCCCCTTCAGATAGAAGGGGGGAGATTGGGTATTCTATTTTCCCAGGAATAAAACCTCCCATCCTATCGCAAAAGAACAACCTTGCTATTCAAAACAGATTCGCTCGATGCGAGTTTCAGGATATAGACTCCGTTTGCCAATCCGGCGGCGTTAAACTGCAAATCATGCGTCCCCGGCTGAAAATGTCCGCGGTGTACACTTCTTGCCATCCTTCCGGATAAATCGAAGACTCCTATCTCGATATCCGCAGCTTTAGCCATTTTAAACTTGATACGCAATTCATCATTGAAAGGATTAGGGTATATGGATAAAAGCGAAAAATCTTCAGGAATCTCTCCCGTTTTATGATCGACGCTTACGTTGGGACTGAAATCTTCTGCGTTTCGGGGCGCGATAGCGTACTTATAGTTCTCTGCGAAAACTCCGACCAGCCACGGTATGACGGTTCCCTGCGCAAAATCATCGACGCCTGCGGCGGCTTTTTCCCGGTCGTTCATGCCTAAGGTTGTCAGCCAGCCTTCATTTTCTTCCTCGCCCATCGCATCGGTGATGGGGAGATATACGTCGAGCGGCGGGTCGATATTTCGAATCGTATCGATCTCGATATTTTGCAGTTCGATCAACACTCCTTCCAGATGTTCGGCATGGGTGGAGTACTTTAAGTCTTCTACATCAACTTCCAGCGGGGCAATCGGATCGGCTTCGCCCAATATCTCGACGTTTTCTTGATCGGAGACCTCGAGGTAAGTCATAAAACGCCACTTATCCGGCTGTTCCTCATCGCGTTCGCGAACGATTCCCGTCGCCTCTATTTCCATGCCTATATCTAATGCAGGATCGATCCCGCGGATGAATATGCCCGCCCAGTAATCGCTGTGCGATTGAATAGCCACTGCATCATAGGTTTCGTTGAATTCGGGGGGAGTTGTTACAATTCCACGAAGCGTAACTTCATACCCCATATAAGGCGAATAATCGACGCTCCAGTCGGGCGACCGGTATTGAATATCCTCGATTAAAAGGTTTCCCCCTTCCCTCAGAACGTATGAATACCAGTATCGTTCCGGCCAAATCGATTCGAATTCTTCTTCGTCATGCGCCACTACTCGATACCACACATAAGTATCTGCATCAAGCGCCGGCAATTCCGCCGAATAGACGTTATCTTCGCCGGGCTCCATATCGATAGTGTGAACTTCGCCCAGATTGTTGCGATTGCCTCCGAACCGGTATTCGATAAAGACTTCTTGAAGCTCATGTCCTTCGGCGGCTTCGATCTCCGCCCTAACGGTAACGTTCTCATCTGGCAAGGGTATATCAGGGCTGCGTTCGACCCAGTTAATCATCTGCCTTATTTCCGTGTGGAAGGGCGGAGCTTCGAAAATTTCCTCCCGTTCGATTTCATCCACAGGAACGCGATGGTAGTAAAATTCACATAGCGTCGCCGTTTCGATTCGGTTAGGATAATTAATAGCCGGCGATCCAGGTTCGGTATCGAACACATAGGCGATATGAAGGTATTCATCGACAACCTCCCAGAGCGTTGGAAACGTTTCGCTGGCGGACTCGCCGATCTCAGCTTCCAGCGTTCGCGTTTCGGTTATTCTGGTTGGTTGATGCCAGGATTCGCCGTTGTCTTCGGAAACCGTTGCCGAAATATCGCCATTGCAGAAATTCGCCCTTGAATAATCGTCGGGGGGATAGTAATTAAAAATGCAGTAAAGGTCGCCCGCTTCGTCGTATCCAAGCGATGGGAAGCAGACATTCGATTCTTTCCAGTAGCCCGGATCGATCCTGCGAACGATATTGCCGTTTTCATCATATTGCGTATGCGAGAACCACCCGCCGGCAACGGGAGTTATTCGGTCGGTTTCTTCGCTCCAGTGGTATAGCATAGCTGCGTCGGTGGACATTCCATCGACGGGCGGCTCGTTTTCCCAAACCGGCTGCTCCAAAAGCAGTCGCGCGTCGAAAACGACATGGAGGTTGTCGTTATGATCGAAAATGACGTCGAACGTTCTGAAAGGTCTCAGCGTATCGCCATAAGCCGCCGATCCTCTCAGTTCCGCATTTGGCGGGACAATGCGCGTTATATTGAAGGGATCGTCGAAGTTCCAGTTCTCGCCGTCTTCGGTCGTGGCTAACATCAGGTTGTTGTTCATTTGCCAAGCTAAATAACCTTCCCAGGGACCTAAGTCTTCAAAGCCGATTCGGTTTCTCAAATAGACGATGGCGGCTCGTTCGCTGACCGGCGATCGGGCTATTCGGTACGTATTCATCGGCGCGCGTTCTATTTGCTGGGGATGATCTCCGAATTCGGGTATATCATTCTGGTTAATGCTTCCTCGCGTGTACGAGAGCAACCTGCCATCCTGGCGGTTATAGACAACGTGGATCGCGCCTTCGGGGCTCATTACCCCCTGAGGCCATTCCACAGGACGTTCAGGATACCTTGGCAGCGTTCCTGACTGAAAGACTCCAACGCCGGCAAACCAATCTACTCCGCACATGCTGATCCATTCTTCCTCTTCGCCGCCTTGATTGATTTTTGTATGATAAAAACTGAGCGCTCGCTGCTCTTCTTCATTTGTGAGCCATAAGCAGCCATAACCGCCGCGATTGCCGTTATTGATTCTGTTCCCGTCTTCAGCCAGCCATTCTTCATCCTGGGGGCTGTAAAAATTGTATTTCTGGTTTCGTTCGCAAACGTTTATGTTTTCATCATCGGCGTCCATCCAGGTGATGTGAACATTCCCGCTTTGATCGACCGCGATCATTTTGCCTATGGCTCCGCTGCACTGCGAATCCCACCAGGTATCGCCCGCGACAAATATCTCGCCGATTATCGGATCGCGTTCCGGCAGCCTTCTATTGTCGGGAATGATAATTTGAGCGTTTTCAAACGCCTCTTCATTATCGAATTCCGGCGCCAGTCGAGTCTGTAGTATCTCGCGCTCGCTGAACCAGACTTTAGAAAATAATGGAGTTAACGGTAAAAGGAATATTAGCAAGATGAGAATTATTCGCATAAGGATCTCCTGTCAAAAAAATAAAATCATTGCGATCCCGATACTTCGGGACCGCAATGACGTCTTTTCCGCTGAATTCACGTTCTGAAAGAACGCGCGATTGCAGCTATTATTTCACTAATACGATTTTCTGCCCGTAAGAAGCCTGATCTGTATCCAGCCGCAGGACATAAACGCCGGTAGCCAGCGCTGAGCCGTTTACGACGAGATTATGATAGCCGGCGCGCATTTCACGTTCAACGATCTGTTTAACCAATCTGCCGTTCAGATCGTAAAGGGACAGGTTAACAAAATCGTCCCGCTTAAGTTCAAATCCGACGCGAGTTTCGCTGTTGAACGGATTGGGATAAGCGGCGTAGAATTTGAGTTCCTGAGGGGCGGCGAAATTATCCTGATTCACTTTGACTTCGCCGAATGGCGGGACGTCGTCCATTCCTCTTGGCGCAATCGCATAATGCTGGTTTTCAGTGAACACGCCGCGCATATATGGAACGACCGTGCCTTGTGTATAGCCGTCTATACTAAGATCTTCGATGAGCTGCGGATCAAGTCCGTAAGTAGTAAACCAGCCTTCATATTCGAGATCCATCGACAGGATTGGATAGTAGTCTCCCAACAAATTCCCGGCTTCGCTCAGAGTATCGACTTCAAATTGACCGATTTGAACCAGCACGCCTTCGAGATCTTCAGCATTTGTGCTATAAATAAACTCTGAGATTTCGACTTCGAGTGGTTCTATCGGATTTTCTTGTCCTAAAACTTCTACGTCTTCCTCGTCAGTTACTTCTATATAAGTTAAATAGCGCCACAGGCCCGGATTCTCTTCATCTCTTTCTTTTACAAGACCGGTGATGCGAATTAAAGTCCCGACTTCAAACTCTGAATTGAATCCTCTGACAAAGACTCCCGACCAGTAATCCGCGCTCTCCTGAATGGCAAAGGCGCCATAATCATCATCGAATTGAGGCGGAGTCGTTACTACGCCGGTAAGGGTTACTTCATAATCCAGATACGGCGAGTAATCGACCGACCACGTGTCGGGGCGATATTGCACGTCATGAATCTGCAGCTGCCCTTCGGGTCTTGACCAGTAGGAATACCAGTAGCCGGCGGGTTGGACGAGATCGACCTCTTGTTCGTCGATTGCCCTGACTCGGTACCAGACGTTAGCTCCTTCAGGCTGCCCGGGAATCGTACCCATATACAAGTCTTCTTCCTGGTTCTCCATTTCTACGATCATCGTATCGGCGTCTTCGCCTATCACAACGTATTCGATCTGAACAGCAGCTAAATCCGCTTCTATCGATGGTCGCACCGTTGCGGATATGGCGACGTCCGATTCCGCTACCGGTACGCCCGGCGTGCGAAGCACGTCATTAACGATCGGACGCAAATCGACGTGGAACGGAGTTCCCTCAAATATCTCCTCACGCAGCAGGTCTTCCTTCGCTACTCGGTGGAAGTACCAGTCGCACAGGCTTGGAACGCCTTCATAAGCGCCCTGAATCGTAGTGCCGGGTTCAGTGTCCATCTCATAAGTTATGTAGAGATAGTCGTCATTATAATAAGCTATGGTCGGATACGATTCACTTAAGTGCTGACCGTCTTCAGCCTGATGGCTTCTGGTGGTTGTGATCCGCGTAGGTTCGTACCAGGTAGCTCCATTGTCCTCGGATAAGGTTATCATTAGGTCGCCGTTGCAGCGGTCGTAAACGGAATTATCCGAGACGTCATGATAGGCGAATACACAGTAAAGGACGCCATCTTCGTCATAGCCTAGCGACGGATTCGAAACATTCGACCTCCACGCGGCGGGACGAGGCCATCTGAGGAAATTGCCTTCCTCATCGTCTTCGCGATGCGTAAACCACCCGTCTGCGACCGGCGTTATTTCCTGACTGGCTTCATCCCAGTGGTACAGCATCGACGCGTCGATAGTCCAGCCATCTACCGGAGGTTGATCCTGCTCGATTGCCTGCATCCACAGTCCTCTTGCATCGAAAACAATATGAATATTGTCATCATGATCGAAAATAACGTCGTGAGTGCAGTAAAACCGGAGCGTATCTCCGTAGGAATAGGGTTCGTCCTGTTCGGCGTTAGTTGGAATAATTTGAGTTACATCCAAAGGATCGTCAAAATTCCATTCGTCGCCATCGTCTGTCCAGACGAGCATGAGATCGTTATTAATCTGGTAGGCGACATGATCTTCCCAGCCTTCGGGAGTCGGAATGCCAACGCGGGATGTTGGGTAGGTTATCGCCGCTCTTTCACTGACAGGCGAAACGGCAATTCGATAAGAATTCAGATGCGTCAGATTTATGCTGCGCGGATTTTCTTCCGGAAAAAATGGCTCGGAATTTTCGTCCATCGCCCCGACGGTGTAAGAGAGCATCCTTTCGCCTTCCCGCCGGTTGTAAACAATGTGAATTCTACCCTCATTGCTCATTATTCCCTGAGGCCAGAGTACTTCGCTTTCCGGATAGTTCGGAAGGTTCCTCGTAATAAACGCTCCAATACCGCGATCCCAATCGACTCCACAAAGCGTGAAATTGTCCGCTCCTTCGGTATGGTGGCAGAATGCGAGGGGGCGAGATACTTCCTCGGTTGTTAAAGCCATACTGCCATAACCGCCCCGGCGGCCGGATTGAACGCGCGTTCCATCCTCCCAGTTCCATTCTTCTGCGCCCGGAGCTAAATAATTATGCTTGAAATCGCGATCGCTGTTGGCTAAATTCTCGCCGGCGCCGTCCATCCAGACTATATAAACGCCCCCATCGTCATCGACGGCGATCATTTTCCCGACGGTTCCATTGGTCTGATAATCATACCATGTATCGCCAACCCACATCCTTTCACCGATAAACGGATCTCTTTCCGGTAGATTGTCATCCGGAGCAGGTCTCGCGGCTTCCGCGTCTCTTATCGGATCCCCGGGATCATAAATGCGATCCGGCGTCTTAGGTGGATTTATGCGGTTGTTCTCGGCAGGGCGAGCGAACAGTGGCGTAAGTAAAAAAGAGACAAGTAAAATCGTTACAACCAGTCTCATAAAAGCCTCCTTAGAGATAAACACTTGCGTGTAAGAAATTGAAAATCCTACTATATATAAAATATGGTGATTGAGTCGTAAAAACAATAGGTTCGATTATTTTTTTTTACTTTATATGAGGTTAGATTAAGGAATTATTAAACAGCCTTATCGCTACGGCGTTTCCATACAAAGTCAGACGGGTCAAAATGACTCTGTTTAGTAATTTCAAAATAACCTGCGCTCAGCGCATCAAAAAAGGGGCGAGTCAGCGCCTCGCCCCTTTGGAAATTCACAGAATCCGAACCGCAGGCTATTTCAGCAGCAATATTTTTCGCTGCGCCGTATTTTGTTCAGCATGAAGCTTAACGATGTAAAGTCCGGATGGGACGTCCATTCCGTTAAACGTGAATGAATGTTGACCTGCGTTTAAGTCATCGTTTACCAGTTCGGTCACCAGCCTGCCGTGAAGATCCCAGATCGATAGATTAGCGGCGCCCGCTTCCGGCAGCGTAAAGTTGAGCTTTACACTCGAATTGAATGGATTGGGATACGGTTTCGCAAGTTCAAACTCAAGCGGAATCTCCGATTGTTCGCTGCGCGTTCCCAGAAATGGATCAGGCGGTGCGGTCGTAATCTTTATCGCCCTGCCCGGTTCTAATTCCCGGATTTCTTCGGGATAGAATCCTGCAAACGTGAGCTCTAATCCTCTTAAATGGTTCCAGTCCTGGATACCGACAGTGGCGTAGTTTTCTTCGTTGCGATCCACCACCGCGACCTGGTTGTACTGGAAGACAATCTCGCCGTCGCCAGTCGGTGTTTGGCGCGCTTCGGGATTGTAGAGGATGGCTTCGAATGTTTCGATGAAATCATTTGAATTAGTGCGAGCGGCCAACCGGCTCCACTCGATCACAAACGCGTCGATGTCTTCCTGATATTCCGCGAAAATCCTCAAGTCGCCGCGCTGGTCGTTATCGCCCATTTGTCCGACCAGATCTTCCCAGAAGGGCGCAACAAGCGCATGAGGCCCCAACGGACTTGGAATTCCCCAATTGCGGAAATTGTACATCCAGGAATCGGTTCTCTCGAAACAGAACCAGCCGTTCGAGCAGATCGACGCCGAATTGAAGTCTCTGCCGTAATAACGGAAAGTAAACGGTAGATCTACAATTCTGGTTTCATCATCGTCGTAGAGCATGACTTCGCCGGCGCCGCCATGTTCTGGGTCAAGCTCGATCCAGTCATAGGTTGGCCTGCGGTCGCCGTAACGCTCATCGTCGATGTTTTCGTAGGCATAGTAGCCATAGGCGTCGGGACCTAAAGGATCGGTAGGACCGAGAATTCCGACAGAAATATTAAAGAATAGCCGGCTCACCATTCGGTCCTGATCGTCGTAAAGGATGGCTCTTAAGGCGATTTTTCGACCGATGACGGTTCCCTCCTGGATTTGCAGCCTGAACGGATCGTTTTCGTTGGTTGCCGTTTCTCCCTGCGCTAATGCGCCAAAGGAAGATTCATTATCGACGACCACGACCGCATTGTCGTGAGAATGAATTTCCGCGCGCAAATCGCCGATATCCATAGGACCATAGTTGATTATGCTGACGATTAAATCGTCCGTTTCCCCCGGTTCGATCGGCCCGTTCGCAAGATAATGATCCTCGCGCATGATAATGCTGCCATAAGCCTCAAGGCGGAACTGAGCGGTATATTCATTTCCATTCCCGTCGGTTATGTTCAGGTAAAACGGCACATGCGTCCAGGCCCAGATATGAGGACTGAGCGTTACGACAAACGCTTCATTGGCAGTGGACGTTTCACCCGGAGCAATTTCACCGAAAGTGGCTTCAGCGTTTTCAAATTCAACTTCCAAGCTGGATGAAATCGTAGCGCTGACGTTCGATGCGGCTTGCGCTCCGTGGTTCTTAAGCGATACGGTTAATTCAACCGGAGATCCAACCACTAAATGACCGTCGTCGAATTGATTTGATACCGTAACTTCTTCAAAACCGACCATTTGTTCAGCGGCTGCGACTTGAATGGCTCCCTCATGAGTGAGCGCCTGATGGCTTAAGACCGTTATTTCAATCTCGCCTTCGGAAGCGGCGTCGATTGGAATGTTTGCGACTCCGCTAAGATCGGTGATTGCGCTGACCTCGATTTCATCGTCTTTCCAGAGGTTAATCAACGCTCGGGCAACCGGTCTGCCATTATCATGAACCGTTACCGGAATATGCGTTGAACCGGCGGCGATCTGGTCAGGATAATTCACGGTTAATTCTACCGGCGGCGTGAAATAGAGATTCAATTCCGGATCGCCTAAGATATTGTAAACATGGAAATAAAACTCGACGAAGTTGTTCTGCGCGCCTGCCACCCTTTGCGTTGGAAATCCACGCCAAACTTCCATTTTGCCGGCTAAAGTAAGCGCTCCAAGGTTGCGGATCCCGCGGTACATCATAGCCGAGTAGTAACCTGCCAACATCGGATTATTATAGCGGGTGCTTGTATGAAGGTCGGAAGGGCCAAAGAAAGCCAAAGCGCCGACGGGATTCCTCCAAAGTCCCAACTGAACCACCGTTTCGCCGAAGCAGGGATTTTGGTTGGCATTCCCGTAATCGCCTGTGTTGCAGACGAAAAATGTCCATACCGGCAAATGAGGGCTGTTATAAATATCATCCAGATCCCCGATATGGAATCTTGGATAGTGAGGTCCTCGAGCGTCAGCCCAACCGCGGTATGAGAAGATGTTTACACCGCGATTGACCGACCTGATGATCGGTTCAGGATCTCTGATTTCATCGTCATCAGGATCGCGACTGCCGAAATAGAATTCCTCAACGTCGTAGTTTAGTTCTCTTAAACGCTCGGCTAACCACTTCGATGTTTCCACCGGGCTCATAACCGGCTGCCCGCCGTCGCCGTAGTTGCCTGCGAAAATCGTAGCCCGTGAGAATTTGTCGATATATTCCTGATGTCCATCTTCACCGGGCGGAACTCGGTAAGTTTGGCGTTCGAACCGCATTGCGCGGTTGTAATAATTCCTGATCGTTGTCGAATTAGGCGAATCGGCGCTAATTCGACCTATAAACAGGTCGGGGAAATAATCGTTTCCCTGAGTTAGCGTATAAGGTAAATCAGATACATCGTATTCATCCCGGTGAGATGGGTTTTGAACCCGATAAGCGGGGAGTTGGATTCCCGGCATATTAACGTCGCCGACTAACAGGACGAATTCCGGCGGTCTCGCCCAATTGTCGTAAGCGTCTTGGATGTACTCACGGATTTCATCCGCTGAGATTCCCTGACGTATAATCGGGGCGATAACGATATTAAATCCTTTTTGACGCTTCCAGTCGGTAAAATCCAGCGT
>CAZWOY010000025.1:16050-19287 GCA_964635255.1 uncultured bacterium | reverse complement strand
TGTCTATGTTATTACTTTACAATGGTATGGAATATTGAGTTTCAAACGCCCGTTGGAATGTAAGGACAGATTCGAGTTAAATCAATATATCGGGTGGAGATGTTTGTTCGGATGAATTTATTTTAGGGCGGGGGGAGCGATGGGAATGTTTCGCTGGAGTACACGCTTCAGCGTGCGCGCTCTCCACGCTGAAGCGTGTACTCCAACGGTAGGCTCTGCACGCTGAAGCGTGTACTCCAACCTGGCTTACTTGATCATTATGATTTTCGCCATCTTCACCTCGCCGTTCCACGTCATTCTTGCGAAGTACATGCCCGACGCGGCTTGGGCGGCGTTCCAAGTTTGGACGTGGCAGCCGGCTTTCAGGTCGCCGTCGATCAGCCGGGCGATCTCGCGTCCCCCAAGGTCGTAGATCGAAAGGTTGACTCCGCCCAATTCGGGGACGTCGAAGTTTATGCGAGTCACGGCGTTGAAGGGGTTGGGATAAATCCCCGTTATGGCGAATTCGGTGGGGATCATGTTCACCTTGATTGCCCCAACTGCAATGGCGCCGGCTGTGTAGGACAGTTCTCCCGACTTTAACTCGACATCGGCGGGGAATTCGCGCCGTCCGTTCCAGACTTTGACTGCGAACGATTCCCCTTCACTCAGCCCGTCAAGTTCATCAGAAGTCAAGTCATCGCCCCAGACAGCCATTCCGCAATTGCCCTTGGCGTCGAACCAGCCCGTTCCAGCGATCTCGCCGCCGGGCGCGTATGCGGCTGCTTCACAGCCGTCTAATTCAGGATCTCCCTTAAGCAGCAGGCTCATATTCGAGCCGGTCGGAATTACTCTTGGGTAGTGGGTTTCCGCCGGATCGACCGCGCCCGGATTTTTTGCAGCCAGACGATCGCGATTGTCGAAAATGTTGTAGATAAGCTCGACGTCTTCGCGCACCTTGATCTGATAGCCCTGCAGCTCGACCAGGTCGCCCATATTGGAGAAATTATGCGCCGGCAGATAGAACCGCCCCATCCAGTCTTTGGCGATCAGCAGCTCTTCGCGGAGGTTCGCCAGCGCGGCGATCGCATCGACGGGATCGCGGGGATAATAGGATTTCAGATTCCAGCCTTCGGTCAACTGCAGCGTATCGACCGGATTTACGGGGACTCCTTCGACCACCCAGACGAACGGTTCGGACAGGTTGATCTGATAGCCGTCCTCGACGCTCCATTCGGGGATGTTGCAGAAGTCGTGATCGGGATAATAGAACCTTCCCTCGCCGTCCTTCAGCAGCCTCAGAACGTCTTCTTCGACCATCGGCCGCATCATCGCTCGAATATCGTTTTCTTCCGGCGTTACATTCAGCGAAATCATGCTCCAGCCGTCGTCGAGGTCTAATTCCCGGGGCTCCGGTTCGGGAGGACCGTCGCGAACGTCCAGCGCCAGTTCGATGCGGGTTTCGCCTCCGGCGGCGTTGTGGCTGAAAACCAGGTCGCCGATGAATTCGACCGGCGGCAAGCCTTCGGAACTGAGTGTTACGTCGAAATCCTGCGTAACGCCGGGATTGATCGCGCCGCGCGTCGGTTCGACCGCCATCCAGTCTTTGCGAGCGTCGATCTGCCATATATCGATCCGGTCGTTGGAGCCATCGTTTGTAACCGCCAGAAAAACGTAGCTGTAAACATCGAATTGGTTCGTGACGAAGGCTCCGATAGGCGATCCGCCTCCGTCCGGTTCGAGGGTGGTTACAAACATCGTGTCGTTGTTTTCGGGATTCATCTTGTGGATGATCTGATCGGCTATGTCTCGGTCCTTATGGAAGATATAAAGCGGGTAGCCGTCGGGGTCTTCCGAATAATAAGCAAGCCCGTAGATGCGGAAATCCATTCTGTCCAGTTCGGAAATGACGTTCCCTTCGCGGTCGATAGATGATATGTCGGAAGTTGTGCTGGATATCCACATCACTTCCCGATCCGTATCCCACGCTAAGTTGTTGTTGGGATTGTAAGGACCTTCAAACTGCCGCGCTACTTCGCCTTCCGGCGTGAGCGCATAAACGATATTATCGCCCGATCCCCAAATCCACTCGCCGTCCCAGGCGAGGTCGCGGAATCCATAGCGGTCGTCGCCGGGCTGAGCGAATTGATCGATTAGGTCGCCTTCATCGTTGAAGGTATATATCGTTGGATTGTGGTCGTTCGCTCCAGCGGCGTAAAAGACGCCGTCCACATAAACCGCCCCTTGGATGCGGCTGTCATCGACGGTTTCACCAATATCGTACTGTCTTCTGATCTCCCAGGGGTCGGCGTTGGCGTCGCCGCGCAGTTCCCGTTCCACTCGCCAGTCCAAAGGACCGTTGCCGGTGTTTTCGACGCTGAAATCAAGTTCTGCTTCATCATCGACGTTCAGGAAAGCTCCAAGTCTTTCATTAGAAGGCGTAAATTCGGGATGCAGCAGGGAGAAGTTGATTTCGATCTCTTCGTCTTCCTCGAGCTCGCCCGCTAAGGTCGAGTCGTTGTATCCCTGTTTATGGGCGGTGATAGTAAACGCCAAAGCCAAGGCGTCGGGGATTTCCCATTCACCGTTCTCATCGGTGATCGCCACCTGACCGAAAGCTGTGTAAACGGTCGCGTCTTCGACCGGTTCGCCGGTTTCATGATCGGTAACCTGACCGTAGAGCCTGCCGGTGATGTTTCGAGGCGAAGTCGTGAACAGGATCGCTCTGCCATCTTCCAATTCAGCGTTGGTTGGGGGATATTCGTTCATCGAGCAGTAGGCTATGCCGGTGGAATTTCCGGGACTGGTGATTCCGACCGAAGCATAGTTGGGTAGTTGGCCGCGATGCATGGAAACGGTGTGATATTGGAGGATGATTTTACCGTCGCCGGTGGCGTTCGCCCAGACAGCCGGATCAAACAGTTGAATCTGGAAGCGCAAGTCGGCGTTATTATTTGCATAATGGACGTCGTAGTATTCGATGATGAACATGCCTATTTCATCGTCATAGTAGGTGTAAATGCCCGGATCGCCGCCGCCTCCAAGCGTCAGGTTGTCCCATAAAGGCGCAATCATGCCGTAGCCTCCGCCGAATCCGCCGCCGTCGAGCGGCCAATTCTGGAAGTTGGGGACGAAATTCTCCTGTTCGCCCATAGCGATAAATCCGTTGGTGCAGACGGTTATTTCATCGAACACCTCGCCGTAGTACTGGAAATCGAACGGGAGATCGACCATTCCCCAGCCGTCGTCTCCGTTGCC
>CAZWOY010000025.1:0-16040 GCA_964635255.1 uncultured bacterium | reverse complement strand
GTTTCGGATATCGACCTCCTCGCCGTCGAAATCGCGGTCTCGCTCCCGCAAGGATATTTCGATCCAGTCGAATTCCGGCGCCTGGTCGTAGTCATCGTCGGTATCGTCAAAGCAGATGTAGCCATATTCATCCGGTCCGTACGGCGCGCCGGCGTGAGGTTCGCCGACCTGCAAGGTGAATGCGGCGCTGTCGATAGCTTGACCGCCGACTTCGATAACGAGCGTCATCGGGATACTGTTGCCGGGGACCGCCATGACGTTGCCGCTGACTCGGAACTCGCTTTCCGGTCTGCCGATTCGGTTTGGAGCTATCTCAGGATATTCGGCGGTAGCGTTGACGACGCCGACCTCCCAGCCGCCTGACAAGAGACGGGCTGTGAATTCGGGAACTGCGATCCTGCCGATGTTGCGCAGCCGAATTTCAATATCTTCCATATCCTGCGGTATGATTCCGTCGTTCTCGATAGAAGCGACTTCGATGTTTGGAGCCATAGGATCGAGGATTACCGCCGAACTCCATCTGCCGTTGTCGGCGTTCATGTCGATTAAGAGCGCGACGTCTTCGCCATCCGGGCAATTGGGAGCGATAGCTACTTCGATTTCGGTTTCGCTCTCAATTTCTTCTTCCGCTTCGATATCGCCGAATTCGATATCGACGTCTTCCATTTCCACGTAAGGATTGTTGCTGGTTACATGACAGGTAACGTTTTCAGCGGTTTCTTCAGTCCCCAGATTGGAAGCCGTTAACGTGATCCGAACCGTTTCCCCGGGGTTGATCGAACCGTCGCCGTTGCCGTTTTCTTCATCGTTTATGTTCGATACGTCCGCGCGAACGAAGGATTCGGCGGCTTCGATTTCGATCTCGCCTTTGTACGGATAGACGTCCAGTTCGAGAGCCGTAATTTGAATCGGTCCTTCGGCGTCCGGATCGATATAAAACTCGCATCTGCCTTCTTCATCCGTATGTTCGATTTGGAAAACATCAACATCGTCCATATCGCCTTTGTGCAGTACAACCATTATGCCTTCGACCGGATCGTCGTCTTCGGCGTCCGTTACCTGAACCGGGATATAATTAGCGCCTTCTTCGATCGTTTCGGGATGATCGACTTCGATGCGCTGCGGGACGCCCTTCCAATAGGTTAATCCGGGATCGCCGCAGACGGAGAAGTCTTCGGTGTATTTTATATACTGATTGTGATCGTCCGGGAAGGAGCGAAAGAAATTCAAGCATGTGAAAACACGCGCCCAGCCGATCTGCAGTCGCATATCGAGTACGGCGTGAACGTTCGATCCGCCGAGGCAGTTGTTCTGCGTAGTCTGCGGTCTCGACCAGGTGCAGGTGGTGGCGACGCAGCCTTTAGCGCCATCGAGGCTGTTGTAGCGGTCGGGATTCGTGTACCATTCCCTGCCTACCCAGAACAAAGCTTCGTGAGCCCACTCGCCGTGACCGGAATTCAAAATAGCGACAGGATACACGCCTACCACCTGAAATGTATTCTGCGGACTATGCCCCCAGACATAACATAGCTCATAGTTTTTAGCGCGTCCGGCGATAAATCCGATCCTTTCGTTTACGCGCGCCGGCAGCCAGGCCCGGCCCGGATCGCCGTTGCCATCTTCGCGCCAGCGCCACTGATCGACAACGTCGAATTCATTCTGTTCAAGCGCGGCTACATACCAGTCCACCAATCTTTGCATTCCAACGTCGGCGTCTCGAATGTGCTGTTCTTCGACTACCGCTTCGGTGTACCAGTCGGTATCGTCCCAGTATGGTTCGGATTCGTAGTTGATAGTCTTGTTCGTTCCGCAGGCGAGGGTGGCAAGATCGCCGGTTTGAAAGCGCGTGATGGATAAATCGGGGAATTGATCGTCTCCTTCCAGATAGGCAAAGCTGATATCCCAGTGATCGACCCAGGGATTAGTGGCAAACTGGCTTGTCGGACCAGGCATTAAGATATCCATGCCCTGTCTGCTGCCGTTATTTCTATATGGATTGCGTTCATCCTCGCCAATTAGCAGGATATGGTCGAAAGGTTCGATTCCCTGATCGAGCAGATCGTTATAATATTCTTCAATGGCTGCCGCGGTGACGTTGGAGTTGGGATTTCGACTATCTATGCGCAGAAGATCGACTTTATTTCCGGAACGCCTTTTCCATTCTATCAAACGGTAAACCAGCGGGTCGGCGTATCGCTGAACGTTATCGGACATATCGGGAATTACGAACAGATAATAGTCGTGGTAGCCCCGCGATTCGACAATTTCCTGTGGATCTCGCATCGGCAGGCGGTTAAGCGCCAGCGCGTTCATCATTTTAAGGAAATTATAGCTCGGTTTCCTCTGAAAATCGACTCGCGCCGGATTTATCGGTTCTGCATCGCCAAATTCCAGTTCTATCTGAACGTTGTTATGCTCGATGTACTCCTCTGTTCCTGCGTTGTACTGTAAAGGATAGACGGTAACCATCACCATGCGCACATGCCTGATGCATATCGGGGCTGTCATTACCACCGATTGGCTGGGGTAAATATCTTTGCTTTCCCAGAAATCTCGGTTTAGCGCCGCCTGGGATTCAGAGTTTTCAACCACTGCCGGCGGAAGCTCGGCGGCGTATTGTCGCTGATTGTCGTTTGTAATTTTTAATTGAACGGATCGATCGGGAGGGACAATAATATATCTGCTGATCGCCGGCAATTCAGGATAACCCGGTTTTGTGGTTAAACCTTCGCCGTCGAGCAGGATTTTTTGAAACGCTTCTTGATTAATATGAACCTGATTTGACGAATATTCATCGAAACTAAACTCTATCTTCACCGAATGGGCGGATTCCGACAGAATTCTCGCGTTTTCATCAACCGGCAGAACCGTTGCCTGGGCAAGCGATACCGCCAAAATAAAAAGGACAACCAAAGCTGTTCTGATCATCGTAACCTCGTTTGTTTTTGCAGTCCAGTAAATGGATGGTATATATAATTTAAGAAATAAAATCTCTTAAGTCAAAAAAAAAGCCCCTCCGGTCCAAGTTTTCTTGACCGAAGGGGCAATTCTTGTCGAATGTAGAAAACTCAAAATCTACATATATTCCTATTCCGATTGATCCTTTTCAGGGGAATTATCGGCGCCTGAAACGGCAGAGTCTTCTCCGCTGATTCCGGATAAGATCGGAATTTGATCGATGTCTTTGCCCAAATGATCAAGCTCAAACTTAGCGCCCGCCACTAAACCACTGTCTGCAACTTCTGAGAATTTTTCAAGAAATCGATTGAGTTCTAATTTTGCCTGTTCGTAATCTTTTACATGGTTCGCATAAATATAACCGATCATAAATTGCGAATTAGCGCCCTGTCTCGTTTCCGGGAACTCACGTATTATTTTTCGATAAATTTCGATTGCATCAAGATACTTTTCCTGCTTTTGCAGTTCCTGCGCCTTGGCGAACATCTCGACTTCGGTTGCAGTAATATCTTTTTCTTTCTCTGCACTGCATCCTGAAAGAAAACTTACAGTTAAAACTAACAGGATCAATGCCAAAATGTTTGATCTGACCGTCATAGTGTCCCTCGATGGTTAAACACTTGAACCTGAATTGTCTTTTTAAAAAACAAGCGAATTATGATTCTTATGCAAAAAACCCTAAGGCGAGCCAACCTTTAACTCACAATTTGGCTTCTTGCACAAGAAGCAATTATGCAATTTACATTTAAACGCTGCTTAATGCAAGTTCTCTCGAAAATAAATATTTATTAACTGCGGTTTGATCGTTTTTGATTAATTTTTTCCTTTTTTCCAGGAATTATTCATACCATGCGCCGGCGCCACGCAACATGAAAATAAACTTCTCTGGTAGGGCAGGCGTCCCTGCCTGCCAGTGCGTTCCTGCCTGCCAGTGCGTCCCTGCCTGCCAGTGCGTTCCCGTATGATCGAGAAGGCAGGCAGGGACGCCTGCCCTACCGGTAGAATTTTTTAATTTCCCGGAATTATTACTGTATAAAGAGCAGCTTTAACGTAGTCGAATTGCTATCATACCGCATTCGACAAAAGTAAATGCCTGCGGAAAGCGACTTTTTCCGCAGATCCAACCTCAATTCAAAGCTTTTTTCGGTAGAAAACCCGTTGTAGATATTTCCAACCAAGCCGCCTCTTATGTCGAGCAAATCGATTTGTACATTTCCAGGTTCGGGAATTCTGAATTCAATTGTCGTCGCCGGATTAAAGGGATTTGGGAAAACGGAAAGGCTCATATCGCCCGGAATTTGCCGTTTTGTAGGCGTTACTCTATTCGGCTGATCTAACTGGCGCACGCCGGTGCGTTGAATATTGCCCTTATATGTCAGCCAGACGTTGTCCGTTATCCTGCCGGGCGTGTCCCAGACCAGAACTTTGAGATCGACCGTTGCGGCAATAAGGTCAAGATCGCCGTCTCTGTCAATATCCCAGATGGTCGGTGTGGCGGCGAATGCACGGGCGTTGTAATCTTCGGTTGAAATTGGAAATCCGGGGATCTGAGCGCCGGTATTATCGAGCGCTAATATTAAACCGCCTGATTCATCGACCGGCGAGGCGGCAAAGACGACGTCAGGGATTCCATCGCCTGAAACATCTGCCAATAAAACGCTTCCCACCACGGATCTGTTTAAGCCGGCAGGATAATTTTCGACAGGATCTCCATTTATAGACCAGGCATACACCTGAGCGCCGTCACCGGCGTCGAAAGCGCCAAAGACTATTTCCGGAGATTCATCTCCGGTAATATCTGCCACAGCCGGACTGCCTTCAGGATGACCGACGCTGCACTCCAGCGGAAAACCGTCAATCAGTTCTCCATGTCCATTATAGGCATAAATTCCCGCAGTCTCGCTTTCGGCTTCGGAAGCCCAGAATATTATGTCCAAAAGACCGTCATTATCAACATCAGCAAGGGTCGGGGCGCCGTTGACCGTTTCAAAGGACCCAACGGGGAATCCATCGACGAGAGCGCCATCGCTGCGCCAGGCGTAAATCCGGGCAAATTCACCGAGTCTGCGCGCATTGCCGGCGATAATTTCAGGTCTATCGTCCCCATTTATATCGCCCACTGCCGGGGAAGATTTCGATCCTCGCGGATATTCTACAGGGAAACCCTCTATTTCGCTGCCGAGATTGTTGTAAACGTGCATTAAAGCATTAACTTCCGCGCTATCCGGATGCAGATAAAATGTGTTGAAAACAATATCGATGTCATTGTCGCCGTCGATATCTGCAAGCGCCGGAACGCCCGCCGTTATGTTTCTTCCGAGATCGACAGGAAACGGTTCCGGTTCGGCTTCATTTTGTTCGACGACGTGAAGGAAACCTATATCTGTGATGTAAACCAGTTCATGAATGCTGTCGCCGTCGATATCGCCGGCCGCGGAGGTAGCGTTATGACGTGGATTGACCCAATTCTGCGGTCTGCCGCCCTGGTGAGGCGGCAATGGAAAGCCGGGAAAATGAGCTCCATCGTGTTGGAACAGGTAAAGCCTGCCCTCGGTCGTTATTAACGAAAACTCCCAATCGAAATTTCCATCGATATCGCACGGGGTCGCGCATCTGCCCCAGATCGGATTATTGCCTTGCATTTCCCTCGGCCAACCGAATAATACGCGCATATCCCGGTTTGGATCGCGTTCCGGGATTTGATTATGAGCCGGCATTAGTGAAATCGAAGAACTCGCATTATTCACCTCAGGCGAGGCGCCGATGACGGTTGAGGAAAGAAGCAGTAGAATTAAGACAAATGACAATTTCCGGTTTCCTATTTTAAACCAACACCGATTCAGAGGGCATTCCGCTGAATCGGCGTCGATTGAATCGAAAACATTTTACATTAAGCTGTATTATCGGAGTAATTCCACCGGCAGAATAAAATTCTGCGAAGCTGAATTGACTTCCATGTAATACATGCCGCTCGGCAGATTCATTCCCGAGCTTGAAACTCCGTTCCAGAGAATACGGTGATTCCCGGGCGACGTCAAGTCATTCTTCATTTGGTAAACCTCTCGGCCGAGAATATCGACGACCCGGATATTCAGATTAGCGGTTTTTGCCAATCTGATTGGAACGACAACCGAACTGTTAAACGGATTTGGATATGCCGGATCGACCATTAGAACACTGGGCGTTAAATTGTTTTCAAGATCGAACGGGACGCTGTTTTCGATACCTACCCAGGAACCGGCGAAACAATAGACAGTTCCATTTACCATAGATCCGAACACGTCCATTTCGCCATTTCCATCGACGTCGCGCGATCCGAACACAAGTTCAAACTCATGTCCCTCGCCAACGTTGCTGTAAGACCAGAGTCCATCGCGTCCATTGCCGCTGTATGCGTAAACCCGACCTGACTGCGTGCCGACAACATAGTCGATTAATCCATCTTCATCGTAATCGAACAGCCCGTTCATCGATGATACCGGCGAACCGACGTAAATCAGCGAATCCCAGACCGATTCGGTGGTCAATCCATCGATTGCGCGCACGACAAGTTCATCGCCGAAAACTATATCCGGACTTCCATTTCCATTGACGTCGTTAATGGAAATTCCCGCGCGAAGTTCATCGTAGTAATTATCAGGTTCAAGATGGGACAGCTCGACGCCGTTTGAACCGTTCATTACGGTAATGCCCTCTTCATAAGTTACAAATCCTATATCCACGCTGCCATCGTCGTTCACATCGCCTCTCATCGCAAACATACTCATTACTCTGCCGTTGATATGGCTTTCCCACACAATTCTGCCGCGATGTCCATCGACCCCAACAACGGTTCCGTCCGAAAGCAGAGCGATAACGTCGTCGATGTTATCGCCTGTGAAATCGTTTAAAACCAAGCATTTGATGGGAGTATCATCCAAAGCCGTCGTCCATAATACAGAGCCGTTAAATCCATTTAAGGCGACCAGCGCGTTTGTTGAATGCTGATCGTCTTCTTCCTTAACGGCTGCGATGACGTCTCTGACATCGTCTCCGCTGAAATCATTTTTACCATTGGTAAAAATGACGTTCCCGCCGCCGCCGTTCATATTGTGCGCGTCGAAAATCCATAATTCTTCGCCTGTTCTTCCTGAAAGCGCGATTACTTGTTTAGCTCCGCCTTCCAAGCCGAAAACGACGTCGTGAACATCGTCAAAATCCCAATCGCCGCCTTCTGAGAGTCCGTTTTGGCCATGCACTAGGCCCTGGCGCCAAGGATTCGCGTCTGTCTTATACCGCCAGATCGGGATTGCATTTCTGGTTGCAGAGGCATGATAGGCGGCAACGGTAAAGTCATTGCTGGCGATAATCACGTCGGCGAGTTCGTCGCCTGTAACATCATCGATGTCCTGAATCGCGCGGGTGCGCGGTACAGGCATTTCTCTATTGCCGACAATAGTCCACCAAAGCGTCTCGCCGCCGTTATAGTTGCTTAAAGTCGTCATTCCCTGCAAACTGACGATTATTTCAGGCGAATCCGGATCGTCCGAAAAAATCGAGACGCGCTCGGAGTAAGCGGCGTTGCGATTTACCTCCGGTTCGAAAAAGATTGGAATCCGGTATAATCCCGGCTCCTCGAAAGTAATGGGGAAATCATAAAATCCGTAGTAGAACGATTGATTGCTGAAGCGCAGTTCTTCAATCGTGAGTGGATCGCCGCCATTATTTTCAATCTCAAGATACCTGAGGTTTGAACCGCGAACATACTGGCCGCAGCGCGTCATTCCAAAATCCAACACGCGGTTATGGACTAAAATGTCCCGGTTGCGCCGTACGCCCTTGCCGCGAAAATCTATCCAATAGGTCTGTCGATCCAAATCGTAGGTCAGTCCGTATTCGATATGAACGGAATCTTCATAGGCGGGGCTGAATTCGATTCTCAGTCTTGCTGAGTCGCCCGGCGCGATAACATCGCGAAACGCCCAGCGATGGGCGATAAAAATGTCTTCATTGCCATCCCGCGAAGTTAATTCGGTTAATTCGGCCTCGGTCGCGCCATCGTTGTAAACCCACAAATCGAAAAATTTCTGGCGTCCGACTACAACCGAACCGAAGTTATAATTCACTCTTGACATGCGCATACTGCCATCGGGACGCACTAAAATTTTATACAGCCTGTCGCCCTCTTTATCGTCTCCGTCATCCATCAGCCATAAATACTCGCCATCAGAAGTCAAACCGTCCGGATTCATGCCCGGCGTACCGAATGTTCGGATAAAGGCGCCGCTTTCCGGATTGACAATTCGCACTCCCTGTGCAATCCTGTCGGAAACGTAAACTCTTCCCCGGTGATAAGCGATATCGCGGCTATGAACGCCTGTAAAGGGCATCGACAGCAGCACATCGCCGTGGTTGTCCAACTGGTAAAGCGTACCGTTTCTGAGTGAGTAAGTCGCGGTCCACAGCGTATTGCCATCGACTCCCAATCCGCCAAGATTTTCCTGAGGATTACTGAATCCAACTTCATAGCCCTCGCGACTTACGAAAAACGTCGAATCGCTGCGGGGCGAAATATAGGCTAGGCGGCTTTCGAAGAAAGCTAAACCCATGCAGTCCTGTACAGGAGCCCGAATGCTATCGACAATTTCACCGACTTCCGGATTGAAGGCTCTAATCCAATCGCCTTTGGGTCCAACTCCCCCAAACCAGATAAGATCGCCGTCCCAGGCTAAACCGGAAGAATATTCCGGAATATTGTAAAATTCGACGATTTCATTGGCTGAAACTGATTCGCTGAATGTAAATAAGGCGATCAGACAAATAAAACCGATCAAAAGACCATTAAAAGTCTTCTGTTCGATTTTTACCGAGTGTTGTCTCTGTCTTAAGTTTTTGTGCCGCATACTTTAGTTTTGTTAAATTACCGGATAAACAGAAGGTGGACTAAGCGTTTTAAAATTAATCTATTAAACATTACGGAATAAGAGCCGATCTCTTTGAATTCCTAAAACATCTAAAACTATCACTTTAGCAAAATTCCTTTTCGGTCGATGTGATACCGGTCACCTTCCATCCTGAAAATATATGTACCGTTCGGTATTGCTCTTTGTTGTATCGGATCGAATGAAAAACTATGAGTCCCCGCGCCATAAATTCCAAGTTCTTTCGCGAACACTCTCCTGCCGTTCATATTCCAGATCGAAAATGTAACCTCGGATTCTTTGCTTAAACCAAACGAAAGATTTATCCTGCCGTTGAAAGGATTGGGATAAATCTCGGATAAGTTTAAGATTTTCGGAACGTTTTCCGAAGGATGAAATTCGATATTAAGATCGCCGCCCGATGAAATGCAATGAACCATGCCGTCGTCGAACATGGCAATTAAGTCCGGTGATCCGCCAAAATCGACGTCCTCAAATGCCGTCAGGTTCAAGATCTCTGAATCGGCGTCGTTTTCATAGCCCCAAAGATCTCTGCCGTTCAAACCGTTTTTACAGAGTATGCCTCCATTGCCGAAACCGAAGGCAACATCCTTTATTCCATCCTGATTGCAATCTTCCGCGACAGTCATCGAACTGACGTTCCGTATTTGCGCTACCCATACAGCGCTGCCGTTCGTTGGATCGAGAACAAATGCCAGATCGGCATTGTCGCAACCGGCTATCTCGTTTATGCCGTCATCAGTCAGGTCCATTCCAAAATCCAGCAGGAATTTAAGCGGCCCGCGCAATTGAAAAATTCCCATTTGCCCCGTTTGCCATTCTATTTCGCTGTCATGCAATGAGAAAGCCGTCAATTGGGAATTGGAAGTCATAAATAGCGCTTCGGAACGCCCGTCTTCATTTATGTCTCCAATCGCTGTGACAGGCGCGGGCATCATCGGGAAGGCGGTGTTTAATTGAACGCTCCTGATTAACGAGCCGTTGGCGCCGCTGATTAATACAATTCGATCGTCATAAGATATGGCTACAAAATCGGCTACGCCGTCCTGGTCGAAATCTGAGATGGCTGCCAGCCCGATAACCATACCGGGATCGATCGTCCATACCGGGCGTCCGGTTGTGCCGTCGATTCTGGCTAAGCGGTTAGGTCCCTGATTGTAAGCAGGTCTTATCAATAACACAGGATCAAGACCGCCGTCGCCGTTCATATCATATCCACTGACAATTAGCGCTACTCTGCCGGCGCCGCCGATATTTTCAATGTCCCAGCGCCACAGTTCCTCGCCGTCGATCCCGCTAATTCCATACACAGAATGATCTTCCATGCCTGATGCTATGATCGCGTCCTGGACGCCATCGCTGTTGACGTCCCCGCAGGCGATCGCGTTTCCGGTTGGCAGCGCTCCCGCGGGCGCATAAGGACGATTAACGAATTCCTGAGTCCAGATTTGATCGGCATTCTCGGATGCGAAGCCGTTCAAGCCATAAACTGTTCCTTCCGCGCTGACCGCAATTAAATCTGTAATATCATCGTCATTAATATCGTCGAATGGGATAATGGCTCCCCCGGGATTATCGCCGCCGGACAACTCGAACGACCAGAGTTTTGCGCCTTCGCTGTAAACGCTGTCACTGCCGGTCCCGCGCATGAAAACCCGGTTAATCCGTCTGATTTCATTTGAATATATTAGCAGCGTATCCAGATATTGAATGCCATTGTGCGGTTCGAACCAGAAATCGACCGCCAGGCTTTCAGCCGTTTCAAGCCGCACCGGAAATTCAACAGGCTCAAATCTGAAGATCTCGCGGATGCGATGTTCAATGGCGTCAACTACCAGTGGATCGCGTCCCATATTATAAATGCTCAACACTCTATGCCGGGTTCCGTCGCGCCAGGGATCGGCGCGAACCAATCCAAAATCGAGTGTTTGCGGCGAATGACCAAGCCTTCTGGTTGAAAAGACGCCAAGACCGATAAATACGACTCTGACAACAGGTTCTTCAGGATCATTGGAATTGACAATTAACGTATCAGTATATAATTCATAAGTGTTGGGATCAAACGTAACTCGCAAGTTGTGATAGCGTCCCGGCATAATCTCCAGGTCTTGAATATTCGCAATCGAGAATCCGGCGTCGCCATCGGCTAAACGCGCCGATTCGATAGTCAACTCGGCATTGCCGACATTAAAAAGCGTAAAACCGACTGATTCCGAAGAAAATGTTTGAACCTGTCCGAAATCATAATGCCTTGAAATTGGCAGTAATTTTGGTCCGTCTTCGCCTTCAGGATCGATAATATATACAAAGTCATCCTCGCCTTCCGGACCATTATCCACCAGAGCGATATTTCCGTTCAGATGCGCTATGCCCGTCGGAGACGCCACCGGCGTAGGGAAAAGATCGATTTCTCGTTCGCGTTCCCGATCGATAACGTGGATGAAACCATCGATTCGGTCCGTAATCCAAAAATGCTGACCGTCAAACGACATCGCCGTAGGATTCTGTACCGTAGAGCGAAAACGGCTGATCTCGTCGCCGCCCGGTTCAAACTTGACCAGGTAATTCGACCCGTCCTGAAATACCATCGTGTAAAATCCATCAGGGGCTGCCGCCAATCCGTGCATTGTTTCATAAGTACGGGCGATACGGTTTCTGACCCTGCCTCGAGGATCGATTTCATAGAGCCATTCGTTGCCTAAAAACCAAATCATGCCGTCGAGTTGGCTCAGACCGTAGCAGCGTCTTTCAGGCGGAACAAATTCAAAAACTAATTCTGCATTCTCAAGATTGATAACGCGCAGCGTAGAATCTTCGCGCAAGGTATAGCCGCACCAAAGTCCGCCAGGGCCTGAGGTTAAAGCCACTGCGCCTCCCGGAATTCTCTCGGCGGACACTATCCGCCATGCCGCAGCATACCCGGGGAGTAAGAGTGTTGTGAATAGCAGCAGTAAGAAAACCTTTAACGAACGAATAATAAGTTACCCTCTGTCTAAAATCCGTTTTTACCCGTACAACCTAAAATAGAGTTCTATGTAGCAAAAATTATGCCTTGTTCTGTTTCTGAAATTTTCAAATAACCTTTGGAAAAAAAGAACTTAAATATAATCAATTATACATTAAATGCAATTTTAAAATTTTCTAATGCAATTATTGCACAGAAAATAAACCGGTTTACAATATTAATCTTAAACGCGAGATCTAACAGAGCGCTATTTACTGCTTTTAAGCTTAACAATCGTTACCCCGTAATCTCCCTCCCCGAATTCCCCAAACCGGTACGATTCGACCAGCTTATGTTTTTTTAGATATTCCCGCACAGCGCGCGAAAGAACGCCTTTGCCTTTGCCGTGAATTATTCCAAGCTGCTCGCGCCCCTGGGATGAACCGTCGTAAATATAGCGTTCAACCTGATCCAACGCCTCCATTCTGTCTAATCCTCTCAAGTCGATTTCAAATGGGACTTTTGATCCTGACGATTGTTTTATTTCGACTTTTTGAGAATCAGGAGGTTTAATCGGATCGATTCTATCAGCGTTAATCCATAATTGAACCGAACCTATCGCAACGCAGAGCCGGTCTTTCTTTGCGCTGAGGGCGACAATTTCGCCTTTTATGTCCGATTCGTCGATTGTCACCCAGTTTCCGACGTCTAAATTCTTTTGAATTAACTTCGATTCTTCTTTTTGAGGCAGTTTCTTTTTTTTCTTTTTGGCGGCGGCTTTTTGCGGTGTTTTTCCGCCTGATTTCGGATGTATTTGTTCGACGGCGTACTTTTCTTCGAGCTCTTTCAATCCGCTATGAGCCGCCTTAATCGATTCTTTGCTCGCCTGCGATTCGCGTATTTCTTTAACCAGCGCTTCTATCGAGCGCCGGGCTTCTTTAAGGACGTCCGCCACCGTCTCGCGCGCGTTCTTCTTCAGTTCCTTTTCACGTTCTTTCACGCGATTCAGTCTTTCGCGGTATGTTTTTTCTACGTCGGTGAAATCGGATTTCCTTCGCTCTTCGCTTACTACAAGTTCGTCATATCTGCGCAGTTTATCGGAGAGCGTATGGATCAAATCGTCCAAATGCGTATGGTCTGCGCCTAAAATTTCCCGCGCCCGTTTAATAATTTTTTCATTCAGTCCCACTCTTTTAGCGATATCGAGCGCATAACTCGATCCCGGAATATTCGGATGAAAGAAATAGGTCGGCTCAAAAGTCTCCTGGTTAAACGCCATCGATCCATTCGCGCAGCTCTCGTTCGAGTGTGCAAACGCTTTCAGCGAACCGTGATGGGTGGTTACAATCGTTAGTATCCTGCGTTTCGCAAGCTGTTCGAGCGCCGATATGGAGAGTGATGCGCCTTCCTGCGGATCTGTTCCCGCGCCGATCTCATCGACCAATACCAGTGAACCGTTGTCAGCGTATTGCAGGATTTCCTTTAACCTTGAAACATGAGCCGTGAAGGTCGAGAGGTCGTCAGTAATAGACTGTTCGTCGCCGATTACGACGAAATATTTATCGACTATCGGAATTTCAGAGCCGGGCAGAACGGGCAATTGCAAACCGCAAGCGGTCATTATGCATAAAAGTCCGACGCATTTTAAGGCTACGGTCTTGCCTCCGGCGTTCGGTCCGGAAATTACCAGGCAGCTATATTCGACGCCAAGTTCAAGATCAAGCGGCACAACGTAAGTTTCCCGGTTCAGCAGCAGCGGATGCCGCCCCTGCACAATTTTTATCCTGCCGTTCTCGTTTATTATCGGATTAACCGCGTCGATTTTATGCGCATAGCGAGCTTTCGCCCAGATACAATCCATTGCTGTCAGGACGTCGAGGTTGATCTTCAGGACTTCCAGATTCTCGTGAACGCTTTTGGTCAATTCCCGGAGAATTCTTAAAACTTCATCGCGCTCGGCCAATTCCAGCGAGCGCAGTTCATTGCCGAGATCGATTATTGAGCTGGGTTCGACGAACAGCGTGCCTCCGGTCGAGGATCGGTCGTGAATTATGCCTCTTATCTTCCCCATCGAGTCTGATCTGACCGGCAGGACATACCTTCCATCCCGCAGAGTGAATGAATCGCCGCGCATTACGCCCTGACGGGCGAACTTGTCGTAGAGCGATCCGATCTTTTTCCTGACGTCCAGTTGAACGATCGAGATTTGTTTCCGTATTCGCGCCAGCTCTTTCGAGGCTTTATCTCGCACCAAACCTTCGGGCGAGATCGCGTCCTCAATTCTTTTCTCCAATTCAGGCAGGATTTGCAGCCCTTTTGTCAAGTTATAGGTTAAGGGAATATTACTGCGTTCCTTATCGAGTGTGCGTCTGATTTTTTGATGTATTCTTACATGCTGAAGGACGGTTAACAGATCCTCCGCCTGAAGCGCGCTGCCCTTTACCGCAGCCTTCTGCAGAACCGGTCTGACGTCGGACGTCCCGCCGATGCTGAGGACTCCGCCGCGTTCGATGTACCCCTTAATTTCCTCGACTCGTTTCAGTTCATCGATAATCCATGCCTTGTTTGAGGATGGATAAAGCTCAGCCAGTTTTTCCCGAGCCGGTTCGGTTTCGGCAAAATGAACGATTTCTTCTCTAAGTCGGGGGAATTCGAGAGCGTTTAAACTGCTGCGGAGATTATCTGATACTTGCCTCGAGGACATCAAAAGCCGTCGCTAAAAGGGAAGGGATTCCTGGGTTTCTTTTCCCGATCGGTCTTTAGAATGGGTGGAGACAGACTTTGGCTGTGATTTAGGTTCGTTATTCTGATTTTCAAGATATTCCAATAGAAGCTTTTTTGTTTCGGGCGATAATGTGTCTATTTGATCGAAATTGATATTGGATATCTCTTCCTGACCGAATTTTTCTATTAGACTGGCTATTTCAACCTTAAAGGCGTTGTTCAGTTTGTCTTCGTTTTTATCGAACAATTCACCGGCAATCTTTTTAGCTTTTTTCTTCAACTCACCGGTTAAATTATCGACTATCGGTTCGATAACGCGCGTCAGCGCTTTGGTAACCGGCGCGCCGTTCGACCATTCGCGCAGGTCCTTCCGCATCGGGGAAACGATTATTATGGTGAGCGCGATAATGACCAGAATAATGCCTTTCAACGCCCCAAACAAGGCGCCAAGGTTTTTATCGATAGTTTTCAGCGGACCGTGGAACAGGATCTTGCGAAGTAAATATACCGAAACATGAACGGCAATAAAAGTAAGGATAACAACCGCAATTGCGGCTATCGGCGTTTTTGCCATCGGCGACCAATCCTCAGGCAGAAAAACCTCTCCTAAAGCCGGCGAGAGCTTCCAGGCGAGGAGACTGCCGAGGATCAGCGCGATTATGCCCGCCAGTTCCCGGATTAAACCGCGCTTGTATCCGAGAAAGGCAAGCAATGCAATAACAGCGAGAATGACTATATCGATTGCAGCCATTCGTTACACCTTTATTTTTGCGGCTAACTAAAGCCAGTTTCCCTCATCGCTTGCAAATGAAGGCGGATAACCGGCAAGCGGATATCCGAAAACGCTATTGTCTGGCAAATTCGGCTGCAAGCCGCGCCAGTTTTCTCATCTTGCGGCGCGCTGCGGCGGATTTGCGCTTTTTAGCTTCCGACGGTTTCACGTATCTCTGATGTTTGCGAACTTCAGCCATCAGCCCGCATTTTTCGCAAGCCTTGGTAAACCGTCTGAAAGCGCGATCAAAATTTTCGCCTTCGCGAATTTTGATATAAGGCATTAAAATCACCTCTGTAAAAATAAAACAAACTAACCATAAACCTCCCACTTTTGACAATGAATAAAGGGAGCAAAATGTTTCGAGCTTTTCTGATTGCTCAATATAGTCTTTTTATGCGCTTTGGTCAAGTATGAATACGAGAAAATGGGGAGAAAAATAAACTGTTGGGAAGTCCGGTGGTTTTAGTTTACAGATAATATGACGTCAAATGAAGACGAATGACGACCAAAATCCTTATGCTCGGTCTGTCTGCGTTGCGGGAATGACTGCGTCGGAACGTATTTTCCCAGTAATTGCTCATGAAGCGAGCTTCACCACGCAACATGAAAATCGCTGGTATAACAACATTGAGTGCGCGCTTCAGCGCGCATGAGGCGCCCGGTACGCGCTGAAGCGCGCACTCAATGCGATAATGCCAAGATTCTATTTTCCCAGTAA